>JBAYBU010000001.1:0-19548 GCA_041669105.1 Bacteroidales bacterium
ATGTTGGGACACCCAAAGAACTAACACTCCCTCAAAAAAGGTTGGTTTTTCCAACGGAACAAATTACTCAAATATCTGAATCACTATATCTTGTATCATTCCCAAAGAAGGAAATCTTTGCAAGAAACATAAACAATACAAACGGCTCAAAAACAACCTCGGCACAAAACAAAAACATTGAGACGGGATTTACCATCTTACAAAATGGAGAACATGTTAAAGATTATTTTAACGACGAGCACTATTTAATCTATAAAAAAAATAATAAAATATCTCTTATTACAGGCTGTTCACATAGAGGCATTTTACAAATAATAGCGTTGGTAGAAAACCTTTTTAATTTACCTGTTTGTGAAATAATCGGAGGGCTTCATACCCAAAAACAATCTAAAGAGGAGATTGAAGTTCTTGCAGAAGCATTAAATAAAACCTCTGTGCAAAGCCTAAGAATTAATCATTGCACGGGAGTAAAGGCTTTTGCTCTTTTAAAAGCCAACCTTAGAGCTAACACATCTTATAATTATACAGGGAATCTATTTAAATCTAATATTTAAAAAAACATTTAATAATGGGAAAAAATAGTATCTTTACTTATAACCACTTCATAATGTAGTAGGTGAATAACTCAAACTAGATGGTAAGAAGACGTAGCATATACTCCCAGCTTCTAATGATGGTTACCTATACAGGGGTAATTCTAACCTTCCTGTTTGTCACAATTATAATTCTACACCGCAAACAGGCAAAAAATATTTTTGAAGAGTCTCAAGCAAACTACACACAAGAGATAAATTCTCTAATAAATCTTAAAAAGAGAGTAACACAACAAATAGTCTTAGACTATGCATATTGGGACGAGCTGAATAGTCAGATAACCAAAGGGGTATCCGAACAATGGATTAACCAAAACATAAAAACAGTACTACAGATATATGATTTTAACTATATAGCAATTTATAACAAAAATTATCAATTACTGTATAAGCATAGTAGAGACACACTATCTATCCCCAACATAACTAATAAGGAAGCTCTACTAAAGCTCACCAAAGAGAGGCAGTTAAACTATTTTTGCAAAATACCGTCTGGCTACTTAAGGGTAGTATCTGCCTCTGTTCACCCAACTAGTGACAGATTTATAGGCAAGACAGAGCCTGTAGGATACATTGTCTTTGGGAAATTATGGAGTCAACAATATGCTTCGGAATTTTCCGAAAGTATAGCTCAGGAATTCGCTAATCCTTCTCTAGAAAATAAAGATAAAAACAAAAACAAATTTAATAAATTATACGCTCATTACGAGTTTAATGACTGGAGAGGTGATAAAATAGGAGGGGTATGGTTTGTTAAAGATAATGCTGTGTGCAAGCTTTACTACGAGATCTCTAACTATATGTTTATTGTAATGCTCTTTGTTATGCTTTTCATGTGGGTTACACTGCGCTACTCAATAAAAACATGGGTCTTAAAACCCCTTAGATTGGTAGAAAAAATATTTGACAGCGAAGATAAGAACAATATCTCTAAACTTGTAAGCTCTTCAGACGAATTTTCTAATATAGCCAACCTTTTTAAACGTTACATAGCCCAAAAGGAAGAGCTTAAGCTAGCAAAAGAGAGAGCCGAGCATGCCGATTTGCTAAAATCTCAATTTATTGCAAATATGAGCCATGAAATAAGGACTCCAATGAACGGCATTATTGGATTTACAGAACTATTGAAAGACACCTCCATTAATAATGAACAACGCGCGCAATATATAGAGATAATACAAAGTAGTGGAGAGAGGATGATGATGATAATTAACGACCTTATTAATATCTCTAAGCTAGAATCGGGCCAAGAGAAAGTAATTATATCTCCTGTCTCTTTAAAAGGGGTTACTAAAAATATAATGTCGTTCTTCCAATTAGAGACAACTAAAAAAGGCCTTAAATTAGTATGCACCCTAGAGTCAGAAAAAGACGATATTATTTTACAGACAGACAGAGAAAAACTTTATGGTATACTAAACAATCTTATTAGAAACGCCATTAAATACTCTATAAAAGGCACTATCGAATATGGCTATGAGCCAAGTAAAGAAGAGATACTTATTTTTGTAAAAGACCAGGGAATAGGAATTAGCCAAGAGGCCAAATCAAAAATATTTGATAGGTTTTTCCAAGTAGAGGCATCATTAAGTAGAAACTACGAAGGTATAGGACTAGGTCTATCTATCACAAAAGCTTACATAGAGCTTCTTGGTGGAAAAATATGGGTAGAGAGCGAAGTAGGGCAGGGCACAACCTTTTATTTTACATTACCAAATGTTTTCATAAACTGAACACGTTCAAACTTGCCTGGATTCTCAATGTTTGCATAATTAAGCTTCCCTCTAAAGTCCGAAATACTCTTAAAACCCTGAGTATCCATAAAAAGATTGATATCTGCAATCGATTGCGAAATAGCAATTGCACCCTTTTTATATAGAGCAGTACACATTTGAACAGTAACAGCTCCTGCAAGAATCTGTTTTATAGCAATTGTACCATTATGAACACCCGTACTAGCACTCAAGTCAATGCTCGGGACCAAGGCTGAGACTATGCCCATCCATCTCAATTCACGCAAACTTTCGTCTGGAGAAGAAAAGGCATTGGCAGGGAACACTCTAACACTTTTAATATCAACATCGGGACTATAAAACCGGTTAAACATAACTACACCTTTGGCACCATGAGCCATTAAACTATTTACAAAGCCAGGTAAATTAGTAAATGTAGATGCAATTTTTACAGCAACAGGAATTTTGATCTGTTTAGAAACTTGCTCAACCACATCTAAATATCCCCTCTCTACATCTGTAGAAGATTTATAAATGTCTAAAGGTAAAGAGTAAATATTAAGTTCGAGCCCATCGGCGCCTGCACTTTCAATCTCTTTTGCAAAGGAGGTCCACTCCCCTCCCGAATAACAGTTAATGCTGGCAATCACAGGTACAGAAACTGTTTTCTTGACGTCACTAACTAGCTTAAGATAACGATCAATAGAATTTTGCCTCAAATAGTGATGCAAATAATCAGCCGATTCTGGATAGTCATGAGATTGACTATTAAGAAATTCAGCCTCGTTTATAATCTGTTCCTCAAAAAGAGATTTTACAACAATAGCACCTATCCCAGCCCTTTCAAACTCGGCAACTCTATCTAACTGAGCAGTAAGACCAGAACTAGCAGCTATTATAGGAGAGCTCAATTTAAGCCCCATATAGGTTACAGAAATATCAGACATAATAATCAGTTTTTAAAGTTTAGCAAATATATTACGGAAGCTAACCTTCTTTTCAATTACATCTTTAACTTGGCTAGCAGGAACCCTCTCCTGCTCCATAGTATCTCGGTAACGAATAGTAACGGTATTGTCTTCCAATGTTTTATGGTCTATAGTAATACAAAAAGGAGTTCCAATAGCATCTTGCCTACGGTATCTTTTACCTATGCTGTCTTTCTCGTCGTACTGGCAATTAAAATCAATCTTTATTTCGTCCATAATTCCCCTTGCAATCTCTGGTAAGCCATCTTTTCTAAGTAATGGCAAAACAGCAAGTTTTACTGGTGCAAGAAATTCTGGTAACTTTAGTACAACCCTCTCCTCTCCACTCTCTAACTTCTCTTCGAAATAAGAGCTCGCATAAATGGCTAAAAAGGTTCTATCCAAACCTATTGAGGTCTCTACCACGTAAGGTACATAACTTTCGTTAGTTTCGGGATCGAAATATTGTAATTTCTTACCCGAAAATTTTTGATGTTGCGCCAAATCAAAATCGGTTCTAGAGTGAATACCCTCTAACTCCTTAAAGCCAAATGGAAAATCAAACTCGATATCGGTAGCAGCATTTGCATAATGAGCTAGTTTATCATGATCGTGAAAACGATATTTCTCTTGCCCCAATCCAATAGCGTTATGCCATTTAAGACGAGCCTCTTTCCAGTGTTCAAACCACTTGAGCTCCTCTCCTGGCCTAACGAAAAATTGCATCTCCATTTGCTCAAACTCCCTCATACGAAAGATAAATTGCCTTGCAACGATCTCATTACGAAACGCTTTTCCAATTTGCGCTATACCAAAAGGAATTTTCATTCGAGAAGTTTTTTGAACATTCAAGAAGTTAACAAATATCCCTTGAGCAGTCTCGGGACGTAGATAAATAACATTAGTGTCGTCACTCACACTACCCATTTTGGTAGAAAACATTAAATTGAACTGCCTAACCTCTGTCCAATTTCTTGTACCCGAAACAGGACACGCTATATCACAATCTATAATAAGCTGTCTAACAGCTTCAAAATCATCTCTACCCAAGGTGTCATTCATTCTATCACGAACCTCATCGGCCTTTTTTTTATTCCGCAACACATTTGGGTTAGTTCCACGAAATTGCACCTCATCAAAAGTTTCGCCAAATCTCTTACGCCCCTTCTCTACATCCTTCTCAATCCTATCTTCTAGCTTTGCAATATAATCTTCTAGTAGAACATCGGCGCGATATCTTTTTTTAGAATCCTTATTGTCTATTAGAGGATCATTGAAAGCACTCGTATGGCCAGACGCCTCCCATATCTTAGGATGCATGAAAATTGCAGAATCTATCCCTACAATATTTTCATTGAGACGCACCATGGCATCCCACCAATATTTTTTAATATTATTCTTGAGTTCTACACCCAACTGCCCATAATCATACACAGCACTTAGCCCGTCATAAACTTCGCTCGATTGAAATATAAAACCATACTCCTTAGCATGTGCAATCAAACTCTTAAATAGATCTTCTTGTGTCATAAAATCAAAAATTTACAAAAGACAAAATTAGCTCTTTTTATAGAATTTTTCATACTTTTGTTTTTATAAATAAAAAAAACAGATGCGAAAACTATTTTTTCTCTTAATATCTATTTTTTCCATTACTGTAATTTATGCTCAAACAACAGCTACATGGCACTTTGAACAAAAAGACAATGGAGATGGAACAATAGACCTAATTTTTAAAGCAAACATAGACCGCCCTTGGTATATGTACAACACTACAGAGATAGAAAAAGGACCTTTACCAACTGGTTTAGACCTCAATATAACTGACCTGTTCGAGCCTATAGACAAACTAAAAGATTTAGCAACTCCTAAAAGCAAATATGACGAGGCATTTGAAATGGATGTGTTCTATTTTGATATAGAAGCTTCTTTTGTTCAAACCATAAAGCGTAAAACATCAGAACCATTTACTTTAGAAGGAATTTTAATCTTTCAAACTTGTAATGGTCGCGAATGCATTTTAGATGAAATTGACGTCTCATTTAATATACCTGCAAGCATCCTTCCAGCAAATACTCTTTTGGCAAGCGATCAAAGCACCGAAACTATATCTGGCTCCAAAGCAATAAAAAGCGAGTCAAAAACAGCAAAACAAGGGCTTTTTACATTTCTGATAATCGCCTTTGCAGCGGGTCTAGGTGGGGTATTCACACCTTGTGTGTTCCCAATGATTCCTATGACTGTAAGTTTTTTTATTGGTGGTGCTGGTAAAAAGAGGGATGGAATCATTAAAGGATTAGTATTTGGGCTCTCAGTAACTCTTATTTATACCCTAGTAGGAGTAATAGTAGCACTCTTCCAAAGTACAGACGCCACCGATGCTATGGGAACACATTGGATTCCAAATCTTCTTTTTGCAATACTCTTTATTGTTTTTGCAATCTCTTTCTTTGGAGCATTTGAAATCACACTCCCTACAGGTCTTGCAAATAAAGCCGATGCAAAAGCAGACAAAGGGGGTATTATAGCCTCTTTCTTTGTAGCCTTTGCAATGGTAATTGTATCATTTTCATGTACAGGGCCTTTTGTAGGATCTATTCTTGCAGCAGCAGTTACAGGGGGGCTAGCCATTAAACCTATTTTAGGAATGGCAGCATTTGGCTTTGCATTTGCTCTACCTTTTGTGGTATTCTCTTTCTTCCCTGCATTAATGAAAAAAATGCCTAAATCTGGCGGATGGCTAAACGTTGTAAAAGTTGTATTTGCCTTTGTATTGCTTGGCTTTAGTATGAAGTTTTTAGCCTCTGTAGATACTTACTTTGGATGGGGTATTATTTCTCGTGCACTATTTATCTCTGTTTGGATTGCAATTGCAATACTTCTTGGAGTTTACCTGTTAGGCAAGCTTAAAACCTCAAACGACTCAGACACACCTTATGTTGGTACATTCCGTCTATTCTTAGCAATAGCATCATTTTCGTTTGCTATTTACCTAGTACCTGGCCTGTTTGGCGCACCTCTAGCATCTCTCTCGGCCCTAATCCCACCTCAAGACGGAAGCACGCTAGCAATTGGGTCTAGCCCCTCTACCATGTCACAAACTGTTTCCAAAGGAGAGGTAAGCCGAGGTTTATGTGGAGATGCAAAATATGCTACTCCTAAAAATAGAGCCGCCCACGGCCTTAATAGCTACTACGAGGTAGAAGAGGCCATCCAGTGCGCAAAAGAGCAGAATAAGCCTGTTCTACTCTCTTTCAAAGCTATTACATGCAGTGCTTGTAAGGTTATGGAAGCTACTGTCTGGAGCCAACCCCAAGTTTTAGAAATTATACGCAACAAAGTAGTGCTAGCCTCTCTCTATGTAGACGACCGCACACAACTTCCTCTAGAAGAGCAAGTAACCTCTACAATAGATGGTAAAGTAAAAAACACATTAGGCCGAAAACTACGTGACTACCAACTAAGTAACTTTGGAGTAGCCTCACAACCCTATTATGTTTTGATAGATCATAACCAAAACATACTAGTACAACCGGTTGGAGAGTGTTCTAAAGAAGAGTTCATGGAATTCCTCACCAAAGGAGTTGAGGCTTTTGAAAAAAAGGGTGTCCAATAACTAATTGTTGGCCCCTCTTTATTTTTTGCTGAATTTCTGTTTTAAGCAACGATTTTCACTGAATAACTTTCACTCTCCGCGTAGCTGTAAATTCTGCCGATAGTCACAACCGATTTAGAGCAATCTGCTTATTGCCAATGTTATAGTTTTTTTAAATAATCGCTTTTTAGCACATTAACAAAAGTTATTTAATTGATTCACAGCATATCAACTTAAATCAGTCGAATGTATGGTGCGGCTCACTGGTATATCCAGAATTAGCAACAATTATCTCACCCTATAGGGTATAACTCTGCAGGCTATACATCTGCTCAAATGTTTTCAAATAAGGAGTCGGTGTTGCAGTATCGTTTGCTCGCCGATATATTTTTAAATTAGTGATGAACTAATTTTCTGTGAAGAAGAGTTCCTTTTTTAAGCACTTGTTACAATGGTTTTTTCATACATGCAAAAGTGGTGAGTATTTAAAAAGTGGAGTCTATTTAATAAAAAAAAGAGGATGCCCTCTTTCTTTTTAGAGAGATTCTTTTTTTTTATTGCTCATAATTAAATGTTTACAAACACCTCGTTGGGCGGTTTCCTCACTTTTCTAAAAACTAGGAAAGGATCGTTTAAATCGCGATAACCTACAGCAAGCATTACAGACGAAGTTAGCCCTAACTCTTTTAGACCAAGAATTTGATCATATTTCTTGTTATCAAATCCTTCCATGGGGCTTGAATCAATTTTAAACTCAGCACAAGCTATCATAAGTGTTCCAAGAGCAATATAAGTTTGCTTTGATGTCCAAACACTCATTTGCTCTGGAGCCATTGAAGCCATCTGAGCCTTAACCATATTGCTATACTCACTAGACTCATTAATATCTAAATTGTTGATTTTAGCTCTCAATTTAAAAAAGGCATCAATCTCTTTATTTGAGATATTTAACATATTACAAAAAAGAAAAAGATGAGATGCTTCTGTTACCTGCCTTTGCCCCCATGAGGCATCACTCAGTTGTTCTCTTATTAGGGGATCGCTTATTATAAACACTTTATATGGTTGGAATCCATACGAAGAAGCTGTAAGATTGATTGCCTCTTTTAAAAGCTCTATTTTTTGATTAGATATTTTATGTGTTGTATCGTAATGTTTTGTGGCATATCGCCATTTTAAATCTTCTATTATACTCATCTTAAGCCTATTGTTTTATTAAGGGTTAAACTATTAAATTAGAGACAATTAAAACACCAATGCATTAACAATTGTTTAAACTCCATTAACAATACTCTATAACTTCCGATTTATCTACGCATAGAGTTAAAAGCTCATTTACAGTAGCTTTAAGCGTTGGATGTATGTAGTCTGGCACAATTTCGTTTAGAGGAACTAATACAAAGCGTCTTAGGTGCATACTAAGATGAGGGATAACAAGATCTTTTGTTTCTACTATCCTATTTCCATAAAAAATAATATCTATATCTATGCTCCTGGAGTGGTACTTCCCATCATTTACTCTAGTACGGCCCAATCTCCTCTCAATTTGGAGAATAAAACTTAATAGTATATGAGGATCTAGCTTTGTCTCTATCTCTAATGCCATATTAAGGAAACCTTGCTCGGCCTCAAAGCCCCATGGTTCACTTTTGTAGATCTTAGATTGAGAAATAATAGTACCGCATTTTGCATTGAGCAATTTTAAAGCTTCTTGTAAAAATTTGTACCTATCTCCCATATTGCTGCCTAGCAATAAAAAAGCTGTTTCCATAAATAGATGAAGTCTAGTGATTACAACATTCCTAATTGAAATAGTGCCTCTTCGCTCATGCGATCTTTATCCCATGGTGGGTCAAATGTGAGCTTGACATCAACATCTTTAATGCCAGGGACAATAGAGACAGCATCGCGAACATCTTGAAGTAAATCATCTACCATAGGACAATTTGGAGATGTTAAGGTCATTGTAATAAAAGCCTTGTTAAGTATGTCTACCCTAATCTCATAAATAAGGCCCAAATCGTATACATTTACAGGAATTTCTGGATCATAAACCTGCTTTAGGGACATTATTATCTGTTGTTCTATACTCATGATACTAATAATGAAATTACAAAATTATTTTTTAGTAGCTGAAAAAGCCATTGCATATATTTTAATTTGCTTAATCATAGAGAGTAGTCCATTTGCTCTCGTAGGTGAGAGATTTTCTTGTAGCCCTATCTCTTTAATAAAATCTAAATTGGCATCAAGAATCTCTTGAGCAGTTCTACCCGATAAGAGGCGAATCAAAAGAGATATTATCCCCTTAGTTATTACAGCATCACTATCGGCTTTAAAAAATATCCGACCATCTTTAAACTCAGCATCTAACCATACCCTTGACTGACAGCCTTTTATTAGATTAGAATCTAGTTTTGCACTTTCAGATATTATGGGAACACTCTTCCCTAGCTCAATTAAATATTCATACTTATCCATCCAATCTGTAAAGAGGGCGAACTCCTCTATTATTTGATGTTCTACTTCTTTAATTGTCATTGTATATTCCCTTAATAATCAATGTTATAATTAAATTAACTTAATGTTATACTACTATGGGTAAATAATGGTACCTTAACCATAATTATATAGTGTGGTTAAGCAAGCATTTTAATTGCCTTTTTAAGCGATTCTATAAATTGTTGTGCCTCTTCTATCGTGTTATAGACAGCAAAAGATGCTCTTAACATAGACTCTACACAAAATCTATCCATAACAGGCTCACTGCACATCTGCCCAGAACGTAATGCCACACCCATATTATCCATAAGCAAAGCCAAATCTGTGGGGTGAGCTCCCTTTACAGTAAATGAAAAAAGAGGGATCTTGTTAGGGGAATTACCATACAGTGTAATGCTTTCTATAGCTTTTAGCTCTTTAAGCATATATTGAGTAATCTCCTTTTCGTTAATACTGGCCTGCTCAACATCTATCTCAGATATAAAATCTACAGCAGCTCCCAAAGCTGCCGCTCCTATAAAATTAGGCGTCCCAGCCTCAAATTTAAGCGGTGGTGGGGCATAAGTTGTTTTAGCAAAATTCACTGACTCAATCATGTCTCCCCCTCCCATAAATGGAGAGATCTTCTCTAAAAGATTGTATTTACCATACAATACACCTATTCCGGTTGGTCCATACATCTTATGCCCAGAAAAAGCATAAAAATCACAACCTAATTTTTGAACATCTACTTTAGAGTGGACTATCCCTTGAGCTCCATCAATTAAGACCGGTATATTCAAAGAGTGTGCTTTTTTAATAACCTCTTCGATAGGATTAATAACCCCTAAAATATTGGAGATATGAGCTACCGAAACTATCTTTACACTACTGTCTAGTAATTTGTCTAGTAGATCCATTCTCCAGCATCCATTATCATCTAATGGAAGCACTCTAAGGGTAGCTCCCGATCTTTCACATGCCATTTGCCAAGGGACGATATTAGAGTGATGTTCTCCACCCGAAATAAGAATAGAGTGCCCTGGTTTAAGAATATCTCGAGAAAAACTGAATGCTACTAGGTTAATAGAAGCTGTTGTGCCTCCAGTAAATATAATCTCTTCTCTGCAGCTAGCATTAACAAAATTCATTACCTTATCTCTAGCACCCTCGTACAAAGCTGTTGTTTTGGCACTTAATTCGTGAACAGCCCTATGAATGTTCCCGTTAATACCAGAGTTCATCTCATTTACTAACTCAATTACAGAAATAGGTTTCTGAGAAGTAGCACCATTATCTAAATAGATTAACTTTTTACCATTTATAGTTTGGTCTAACGCAGGAAAAAAGCTGCGAATATTTAATATTGACGATCTATTTTTCATCTTTAATAATTTTATAACTCCAAAATTAACAAAACAAAGTTGCCAATTGTATCTTAAAAACATAAATTTGCTTCAAATGTTTATTTAGTAAATCATGTACGATTATATAAAGGGAGATATTACCGAGCTAACACCCACAGAGCTAATAGTAGAGAACGGAGGAATAGGGTATAAAATATTGATCTCTATTCAAACTTACTCTTCTCTTGCACCCGACACCAACTGCAAACTCTATCTTTACCATCATTTAAGAGAAGATATAGAACTTCTCTATGGGTTTTTTAAGAAAGAAGAGAGAGAGTTATTCAGCTATCTTATAGGAGTTTCTGGTATAGGGCCAAATACTGCACGCATGATGCTCTCTTCACTTACAACAGAAGAGTTACGCCTAGCCATTATAGTTGGAGATCTAGACAAGCTAACAAGTATAAAAGGGATCGGTCTAAAAACCGCCCAAAGACTTCTAATAGATTTAAAAGATAAAATAGGAAAGAGTTCTTCGGGAGATAGCTCGGCATTTATAATGGGGCTTCCTGGCACAAGAGAAAGAGAAGAGGCATATTCGGCACTTGTATTACTTGGTTTTACTAAGAAAAATATAGATAAGGTTTTAAACTCACTCCTTAAAGAAAACCCAGCCTACACTCTTGAAGAGCTCATTAAACACTCCCTGAAAAAATTATAATATCAAATTAATTTAATACATTTGCACAAAATTTAAACTAAAGAAAATGAATATCCCAGCAAATCTAAAGTATTCGGCAGATCACGAATGGATCAAAATTGAAGGTAACATTGCTACAATAGGTATTACCCACTTTGCCCAAGACCAACTTGGCGATATCGTATTTGTAGACATAGAAACAGAAGGAGAGACTCTTGCACAAGGAGATGTTTTTGGAGCTATTGAGGCTGTAAAAACAGTTGCTGATGCAATTATGCCTTTATCAGGTAAAATTGTAGAAGTAAATGAAGAGTTAGAAGATGCACCTGAATCTGTAAATAAAGATCCTTACGGATCAGGTTGGATGATTAAAGTAGAGCTTAGCGACGTATCCGAAATAGCCTCATTGCTAGACGCAGATGGTTATAAAGCTATAATCTAAAGGGCAATAACAGTAAAAAAGGTAAACCTGCAGTAATTTTTACTGCAGGTTTTATTTTTTTCTAAAATTACAATTACTAAATTTAAAAAAAAATGAGACACAGCTTTGGAAGTGATAACCATTCAGGTGCAGCCAAAGAGATTATAGATGCAATCTCTGCTGCAAATCAAGGATTCTCCATAGCATATGGAGAAGACAGCCTAACAGCAAAAGCACAAGAAATTTTCAAACGCGATTTGGGGAACGATACTTATGTATACTTTGTATTTAACGGAACCGGTGCAAATATCCTAGCTTTAAAAGCAATGACAGAATCTTTCAACTCAATATTGTGCCCAGACACGGCACATATTTATGTAGACGAGTGCGGCGCTCCAGAAAAATTAACTGGGTGCAAAGTTATTCCTATACCCAACGTAGATGGAAAGGTGAACTGTGACAATGTTAGAAAAGAGCTCAAAGGTTTTGGCTTTCAACATCATTCTCAACCCAAAGTACTTTCAATTTCTCAGCCTACAGAACTAGGTACTTTATATACAAAAAAAGAGATCCTCGAATTAGCCAATCTAATGCACTCCCATAATGGTTACCTACATATGGATGGATCTAGGATTTCTAATGCTTCTGCATCTATGAATATACCAATAAAAGAGTTTACGGTAGATTGTGGAGTAGATGCACTCTCGTTTGGGGGGACTAAAAATGGACTGCTAATTGGAGAAGCAGTCGTTTTTTTCAAAAAAGAATTAGCACAAAACTTCTTATATATAAGAAAACAAGCAGCACAACTCTTTTCTAAAAACCGCTTTATTGCTGCTCAATTTATTGCGTTCCTAGAAAACGGCCTAAACATAAAACTAGCCACTCATTCAAATAATATGGCTAAATATCTTGAACAACAGCTTAAAGAGGTTAAAGAGGTCCAAATTAGCCGACCAGTCCAAACTAATGCTGTATTTGCACTTATAGATCCCAATTTATGTGAGAAATTACAACAAAAACATTATTTTTATGTTTGGGATGAGGAGACCAACGAAGTAAGATGGATGTGCTCATTTAATACCCATAAAAAAGAGATCGATCTATTTGTAAAAGATCTTAAAGCTTTAGCAGAAAATCTTTAATTTCACAAAATATAAACCTAATAACCTATAAACTAAGATGGAAGTAACCAGAACATTTGATCTTTTGGAGAAACTAGTAAAGGTATATCCTAAAGACGATATCTTAAGTAGAAAGTACAATGGTAAATGGATAAAGTATTCATCTGAAAGCTACTCAAGACACTCACATTTAATGGCTTATGCCTTCCTTGCTATAGGACTTGAGCCAAACGATAAAGTAATAACGATAAGCAATAATCGTCCAGAATGGAACTTTGTGGATATGGGGCTGACATTGGCAAGAATGGTGTACGTTCCAGTATACTCAACTCTGAGCAACGATGATTTCATCCATATATTTAACCATAGCGATGCTAAAGTAATATTTATTGGTAGCGAAGCACTTGCAAAAAAAATTGCACCTTTAATCCCAAAAATCAAACGAGAAGTAAAGCTTTACACGTTTGATAGAGTAGATGGGTTTGAATGTATAGAAGATTTATATAAACTAGGCCAAGAGTCTGAGAAAGAATATAAAGAAGTAATTGAAGAGAACAAAAAGAGCATTAGTGAAGAGGAGCTAGCCACAATAATATATACCTCAGGCACAACTGGCACTCCTAAAGGTGTTATGCTCTCTCATAAAAACCTAGTATTCAATTTTATCGCTACTGCCGTACAGCAAACTAAAGATCATAGACACAAAATGTTAAGCTTTCTCCCTTTGTGTCACATTTATGAACGAGGAATGAACTACGACTACCAATACGTAGGAATAAGTACTTATTACGCCGAGAGTTTAGCTACAATTGCAGCAGATATGGCTGATTGTCAAGCTGATGGATTCTGTTCTGTACCAAGAGTTCTTGAGATGATGTTTAATAAATTTGAAGCTGCAGAGAAAGATCTAAAAGGGATATCTAAAATTATTTACAAGTGGGCGTTTTCAATTGCTTGTAAATACGACTACAATAAAGAAGGTTTCTATCACAAACTACGATACTCAATCGCAGATAAATTAGTTTACAGTAAGTGGCGTCAAAAGCTAGGGGGGAAAGAGATGCTGATAGTTTCTGGCGGTTCTTCAATTCAACCCAAAATTATAAGACTATTTACAGCTGCAAAAATGTACATATTTGAAGGATATGGAATGACCGAAGCATCACCAGTAATTGCTGTAAACAATCCTAAAGAAAGAATTATTAAGATAGGGACGGTAGGGAAAGCAATGGAAGGAACCGAGATGAAAATCGCTCCAGACGGAGAAATTCTATCTAGAGGGCCACATATTATGATGGGCTATTACAAAGATCCCGAATTTACAAAAGAGGTGGTAGACGAAGAAGGATGGCTCCATACAGGCGATATAGGAGTAATGGTAGATGAGATCTTTTTAAAAATAACCGATCGTAAAAAAGAAATTTTTAAATTATCTGCTGGGAAGTACGTCTCTCCACAAGTTATAGAGAACATGCTTAAAGAATCTAATTATATAGATAACTGTATGGTAATAGGTGAGAATCAAAAGTTTGCATCTGCTCTTATTATACCAAATTTAAGCAAACTTCACTCTTGGGCAAAGAAAAACAAAATCGAGTATGAGAATAATGAAGAACTAGTTAATAACAAAGAAGTTATTGGCAAAATTAATCGTGAAATTGCTGTTACTAATAAGAGACTATCTGCTCACGAACATATTAAAAGAGTAAAGTTAATAATAGACGATTGGACCCCGCTTAATGACCTGTTATCCCAAACATTAAAATTAAAAAGGCACAATATAAAAGCAAAATACAAACACTTTATAAACGAAATTTATAAAAACGATCTTAGTGAAGCTTCCAAAGCATAAAAAAAACAATAGCACATTTGAAATAAAAATTTTGACAAAAGAAGAGACTCTCTCTATTCAAAATATATGGAGAGAGTGTTTTACGCCAGATATCCAATACATTAACAACTTTATTGAAATTTGCTTCCCCTACTCTATTAGTTGGGGCCTCTTTCTTAATAACTCAAAGGATGCAATAGCAATGTTATCGCTATTGCCTTCATACGTTCTTTTTAAAAACAACTCAGGAGGCTCTAAGAGAATTAATGGGGCTTATCTGTATGGAGTAGGGACTTTGAAGGAACATCGTGGGAACAAATATTCTAGCATCCTAGTGAATGAAGTGATCTCTTATTCAAAAAAGAATTCATTAGATTATATATTAGTAAAACCAGCAGAAGATTCCCTATTTGATCTCTACCAAAAGCAAACATTTGACAACCTATTATACTGCTATAAAGTAGAAGTAGAGCTGAATAAAACCTTTAACTTAGATTCAAATTTTAATAAGCTAAACTCTTACACATCTCATCTAAAATTAAGAGAATCTATCGCCGCAACAAATTTTTTATGGCCTAATGAAATACTTAGATACTCTTTGATGGAGATAGAATCCAGAAATGGAACCACTCGTTACTTAGATAATTGGCATGAGGCACCACTGTTCTATTCTGCATATCCTAGCGAAGATGAAACACAAATAGTAAAAATAATAGATCATAATATAAACAGTCCTAAAGGATTAGAATCAGTCATTAATGATATTAGTTTATCTTTTCCCTCTAGTGCAAAAGCGCTCATAGAATTTCCAATTACTACGAATATGGATTTATTTAACGAATATAGCAATAAGCCACTAATCACCAAAAATGCCCTTATAAAAACTCTTACTCCAGAACGAGAGATTGTGCAAGCACTGTTAGAAATGCATTTGACCCTCTCCATGGAGTGAACTTGTTACGAGGATAATTGACATAGCAGTATAAACTAAATTAAAATAGGAGATGTTCCACGAGGAACATCTCCTATTTTAAAGTTAACCTAGAAAGGAATTACCTGCCAAAATAAATTAAAAGTACAGAAATATCAGAGGGAGAAACTCCTGGTATTCTAGAAGCTTGGGAAATAGTTTTTGGTCTTAGCTTAATAAGTTTATGTCTAGACTCAGTAGAGATTGACTTTAATTTATTATAGTCGAAATTCTCCGGAATTTCTATATCTTCTAATTTTAAGATCTTATCGGCGATACGCTTTTCACGATCAATATATCCTTTGTATTTAATGGAGATTTCCACCGATTCTAATATTTCTTTAATTACAATATCTGTAGAAATTGTATTGTTAGCTATAACCTTTTCTTGATAAGGCAATGGTAGGATAGATAACGGTATAGTAAAATCATTAAAATATGTTTCTCGTGGAACACTTTCAAGTAATGGTTGCAAAGTAACCTGAGGGCGTGTTAAAATATCTGACAACTTTCGCTTATAGGTAATCTCAGACGAGTTCACACTCTTTAAATAGCTATTAATCTCTTTGGGATCTACCGAAGTGACTGATAAATAATTTACAAGAGAATCTACACACGAGTACTTTTTTAGCATTAAATCTAACCTCTCCTTGGTAGCTAACCCAATATCATACCCAATCTTGGTCAATCTAAGATCAGCATTATCTTGTCTTAGTAAAATACGGTATTCTGCTCGAGAGGTAAACATTCTATAAGGCTCGTCTACCCCTTTTGTAACTAAATCATCTATAAGTACACCAATATAAGCTTGATTTCGCTTAAGAATAAGAGGAGCTTTACTATTTAATTTCAAATGAGCATTAATACCCGCCATTAATCCTTGTGCTCCAGCTTCTTCATAACCTGTTGTGCCATTTACTTGACCAGCAAAATAAAGATTTTTAATAAGTTTAGTTTCTAATGTGTGATCTAGTTGGGTTGGAGGAAAATAATCATACTCAACGGCATAAGCGGGTCTAAAAATTACAACATTTTCAAAGCCTGGTATAGCCCTTAGTGCACTATATTGTATATCTAATGGTAAAGATGAGGCAAAGCCTTGTAAATAATACTCATTGGTATTCCACCCCTCAGGTTCCAAAAATAACTGATGTGTTGTTTTTCCTGCAAAAGTTTTTAATTTATCTTCTATACTAGGACAATATCTAGGACCTAGACCAGAAATTTTTCCAGAAAAAAGTGGTGAGAACTCAAAGCCCTTCTCTAAGATACTGTGAACCATCTTATTGGTGTGCACCATATAACAGCATAACTGTTGGGTTTCTGATTGAATTGGAGAAGGATGGTTAAAAAAAGAAAATTTATCTGGAATCGAATCTCCTTGCTGTATTTCTAGGGTAGACAAATCTACAGAGCGAATATCGATTCGTGGAGGAGTTCCAGTTTTCATTCTTTTTACTTTAAACCCTTTTGAACATAGCTGTTCAGATAAATTTAATGAAGATGATTCTCCTGCTCTACCCCCTACAGTGCTGTTTAATCCTATAAAGATCTGGCCATTGAGAAAAGTACCAGCTGTTAAAATAACAGCTTTGGCCTTAAAGCAAGCGCCCATTATGGTCTTAACACCTATAATTTTATTTTCGACAAATTGAAACTCACTAACAGTATCTTGCCAAAGTTCTAAGTTATCTGTATTCTCTAAAAGATATCGCCAATTGAGAGAAAAATGTTGCCTATCACATTGAGCTCTTGGGCTCCACATTGCTGGCCCCTTAGAACGATTTAACATCCTAAATTGCATAGTAGAGGCATCTGTAACTAAAGCAGAATAGCCCCCCAACGCATCTATCTCACGAATGATTTGACCCTTAGCTATGCCACCCATGGAGGGATTACAAGACATTTGGGCAATCTTGTTCATATCCATTGTAAGCAAAAGTACTGACGAACCCATTTTAGCTGCAGAATAAGCAGCTTCACATCCGGCATGTCCAGCTCCTATTACAATAATATCGTACTCATTAATCATAACTTATACTTTTTAGTCTTGACAAAGCAAAATCTTCAGTTTCTCGCATCTCTAATTTTTCCTCATTACTTTTGTCTTTGTAGCCTAAAAGATGAAGTACACCATGAATAATGACTCTATTGAGTTCATCCTTAAATAAAGTTTTAAACTGCACAGAGTTTTGATTTACAGTGTCTACACTAATGATTAAATCTCCCGAAATAACATTATCTTGAGTATAATCGAACGTAATGATATCTGTGTAATAGTTATGTTTTAAAAACTCATTATTAACACTTAAAATATAATCGTCATTACAAAAGACAATATTTATTTGCCCAACAGTAAAATTACCTTTTGATAATATATTAACAATATCTTTAATCCATTTACTACAAATACGTTTGCCTGTAAAGTTAAATTTGATCTCTTTATTTAAATAAGTAATCATGAAATATTATATATTCTCTCTATTTAGAAAATTTGTAGAGTTTCTAAAATATTTCACTATTTAATAACTCCCATTGTGTTAGGTATAACAATTAAACCCTCAACAAGGTTTGCAACAGAGAATATTTGAAATAGCAGAACTCTAGTTAACAAAAAAAACATCTTGGCACGATATATGCGCATTTTGGCGAGTATATCAACTTTTCTATTTTTTTTGCAAAAATACAAAATAAAATAACTTAATTTTTTTAATATGTCTAAGGTAAGTGTAATAGGCGCAGGAAATGTTGGCGCAACTTGTACTAATGCAATTGCAAATATGCAATTTGCATCTGAAATCGTATTGTTAGATATCAAAGAAGGGTTTGCCGAGGGGAAAGCGAGAGATATGATGCAAACAGCTAAGCTATATCGTTACTTTAGTGAAGTGAAAGGTGTCACAAACGATTACGAAGCCACAGCAAATTCTGACGTAATAGTAGTAACTTCTGGAATACCACGTAAACCAGGGATGACTAGGGAAGATCTAATTGGTACAAATGCCAATATAGTAACCATGGTGGTTGAGAACGCTTTGAAGTATTCACCAGAAGCCGTTATAGTAATCATTTCTAACCCAATGGATACTATGACATACCTTACTTTGAAAAAAACAGGTTTACCCAAGAATAGAGTTATAGGCATGGGTGGTATATTAGATGGTAGCAGATTTACAAACTACTTAAGCGAAGCACTCAATGCACCATCAAGTGACATTGAAGGAATGGTAATTGGAGGTCATGGAGACACCACAATGATTCCACTTGCAAGACTTGCAAGCTATAAAGGTATTCCCGTAAATACACTATTAACAGAAGAAAAACTTGGTAAAGTAATTGCGGATACTATGGTTGGAGGGGCAACATTAACAAAGTTGTTAGGCACCTCGGCTTGGTATGCACCAGGAGCAGCAGCTGCAGTATTAGTTAAATCTATATTATTAGACGAGAAAAAAGCTTATGCATGCTGCGTGTACTTAGATGGAGAGTATGACCAAAAAGATATATGCATAGGAGTGCCAGTTACAATTGGGAAAAATGGTTGGGAAAAAATAATTGAATTTGATCTTAATCAAGTAGAAAAAACGCTCTTTAAGAAGAGCGCCGATATTGTAAGAAACACCAATAGAGTTCTTTTTGACATGAATGTGCTTTAGTTTAGCTAGAGAATCAATTGAAATAGTAATTATTTTTGCATCTTTGCGGTGCAGAAATATGGGGCATTAGCTCAGTTGGCTAGAGCGCTTGCATGGCATGCAAGAGGTCATCGGTTCGACTCCGATA
>JBAYBU010000002.1:0-19121 GCA_041669105.1 Bacteroidales bacterium
TAGATAATATCTCTATACTCTTCTTTTTGTTTTTGTGTTAAATTGTTGTCTATCCATACCCAATCCGAAACAACGGGCGACCCCTCGGTAAGAGTCCCAGTTTTATCCATAACTACAGCGTTTACCCTCTTTAGCTGCTCTAAAGCGGTAGCATCTTTTATTAAAATATGTTCGCGGGCGCCCCTGCCTATCCCAACCATTAATGCTGTAGGTGTGGCAAGCCCCAATGCACATGGGCAGGCTATTACAAGAACAGAAACTGCAGACAAGAGCCCTTTTGCAAACTGATCGGTTCCTCCAATAATAAGCCAAGTGGCTAAGGTTAAAATAGAAATCCCAATTACAATTGGAACGAATATAGAGGCAATTTTATCGGCAATTCTTTGTACCGGAGCTTTACTGCCTTGTGCCTCTTTTACCGTTTTTATTATTTGGGCGAGTAAGGTGTCGCCACCAACTTTTTCTGCCTTAAAATCAAATGTTCCTTTTTGGTTTATAGTTCCAGCAAGAACCTTCTCCTTTTCTATTTTCAAAACGGCAATAGGCTCTCCTGTAATCATGCTCTCATCTACATAAGAGTCTCCTGTTTTAATAACACCATCTACAGGAATCTTCTCTCCTGGCTTTACTCTTATGAGATCTCCTATTTTGATTGCCGATATAGCTACAGATTGTGGCTGTGAATCTACAATAATTGTGGCATGTTTGGGTTGCAGCCCCATTAGACCTTTAATGGATGCCGAGGTACTCCCTTTTGCTTTCTCTTCTAATACTTTACCTAATAAAACAAAAGCAATTATCATTGTGGCTGCCTCAAAGTAGACCATTGGTTCTATACCTCTAGCTATCCAAAACTGGGGAAAAAAGGTATTAAAAGAGCTAAATAAAAAGGCGATAGAGGTACTCAGTGCTACCAGAGTATCCATATTTGCACTCCCTTTTTTAACAGACTTAAATCCATTGATAAAAAAATCTTTACCAAAAATTAGCAGAACAGGCAATGAGAGTAGCAACATTGGTATATGTAGATAGTACAGATGCATATAAAACATAGAGATAACCATTATGGGCAAAGAGAACACCCATGCATACACTGTGTTCTTTTTGAGTTTTTTATAGTGTTTACTCTCTTCTTCTTCTTGCATCTCTTTGCCTCTCTCTCCCTCTTCAATTATCATATCGTATCCAATCTCTTGTACACTCTGCTTTAAAGAGAGGGCATCTATTGCCAATGATTCAAACTCTATCATTACACTTTTATCGGCAAAATTTACTGTAGCGCTTTTAACTCCTGTTTGGTTTGCTAGCTTTTTTTCTACACCCATAGCGCATGAGGCACAGCTCATTCCAGTTACAGGATAATTTTTTTTAACTATGTTTTCTTTTTTTGACATCTCTTTTGAATGATTTGATTTTATAAAATTTAAAAATGATCTTACAAATTGGTATCTTTACACTTTAGTATCTTTACGTTGATATATGTTAACATTAACATATATAAAGTAGATACTGTTCATTAATTTGGAATTTACCTTATCCTTTGTTTAAGAACTCTCTATTTTTGTATTTATGACTTTAAACGTAATTATAAGCCTACTTCAAAATATTGCTATTTTATTAGCAACTACCATGTTATATGATATTTTTTGGATTAATAAAAGCGCCTATAAAAACAGCATTAATAGAGTTTTAGTGGGATTAATCCTGGGCGGGATTGCAATTTTGCTTATGCTCTCTTCTTTTGAGTTTTCTCCTGGATTGGTCCTTGACACTAGAACAGTTCTATTTGTAATCTCTGGTCTTTTTTTTGGACCTATTGCCACAATTGTTGCAGTAATTGTGGCTTTAGTATATAGAGTATCTGTAGGTGGCCCTGGGTTATGGATGGGGCTCTCTACAATTGTGTTTGCAGCTGCTACAGGTTTGGTGTGGAAAAAATTTCGCCCCAATTGGAGAAAAGGCAACTATTTAGCTGAGTTGACTATGGTGAGTATTCTTGCTCATCTCTTTATGTTTATATCTATTTTCTTTATAGTGGAACAGGAGTTTAAAGTTATTTTGTACAAGTCTCTTACTATACCATTATTAACTGTTTATCCTTTTTTTACTGTTCTTGTAGGCAGGTTGCTTATTAATAGAATGGAAAATCATAAGGTTAAAAGAGAGTTAATTATTAGTGAGAATAGATATGATTCATTTGTAAATATGAACAGAGATATAATGTTTATTAAAGATAATAACTCTAGATATGTAGTGGCAAATAAAAAATTTTGCGAAGATATCAATAAAAGCAGTAGTGAAATTATCTCTAAAACAGATTTTGAGCTGTTTCCTCATGAGATTGCTACTAGGTATACAGAATCTGATCTTGAAGTAATAAACAGTGGTACTACTCTTTTTTTTGAAGAGGTTTTTAGTAATAAAGTGAGTGAGACAATGAAGTTTCCTATTGACTTGGAAGAGGGCAAAGTTGGAGTAGGTGCAATTGTTAGAGATATGACTCTTAAATACAAAAAGAGAGAGATGCAAGAGGTGCTTTTACATTTATCACGCTTGTCTTTAGAAGATACAGAACTTCCAATGTTTTTAGAGAAGGTGCACTTTTATATGAAAAGAGTGATCAAGGCCAATAATTTTTACATTGCTCTCTATAATAAAAATGAAAACAACTATAACTTTGCCTACTACATAGATGAATATGACCAAGTTGATTTGAACAAACCAGAAACCCTGGAGCATACTTTTACCGATTATATACGTGTTACTGGTAAAGGGTGTAAGATCACTCAAAAAGAGGAGGCCGAAATTGCAAAAATTTTTAAACTAAAAACTATAGGTAAATACTCTCCTGTTTGGATGGGAGCCCCGTTATTAGATTCGGCATTAAAGGAGGTTATTGGTGTTGCTGTTGTGCAGGATTACCATGACCAAAACGCTTATAATGAAGAGGACCTCATAGTATTTGAAATATTTGCAAATACCATAGGTATGTTTATAGAGAAATTAGCTGCTTTTAAAAAATTAAAAAGGGCAAAAGAGGAGGCCGAAAAAGTTAGTGGGCTCAAAACTATTTTTCTATCTAACATGAGTCATGAGCTAAGAACTCCTCTTAGTGGGATAATAGGGTTTTCTAATTTGATTATCTCCGAGACTCAGAATCCAGCAATGAAAGAGTATGCAATTATTATAAACAAAAGTGCCCACACTTTGTTATATTCGATAAATGATGTAATGGATATTGCTAAGATTGAGTCTGGACACATTAAAATTGCAAAAGAAAGATTCGATCTTATAGAGCTCCTAAAGGATGTTTATTGTTTTTTTAATAAGCAATCTGGTAATAATGACCTAAGGCTTTCTATTCCAAAATTAGAGACTTATTGGTTTTTATCGGATAAAGTTAAGATAGAGCAAATGTTTATTAATTTAGTTAACAATGCAATAAAATTTACTCCTCAAGGTTACGTAGAATTTGGTTTTGAGGTGGACTCTAATGGTGTTTTGCTTTTTGTGAAGGATACAGGTATTGGTATTTCTCAAGAAGATCAGGAGAACATTTTTGAAAGATTCACTCAAGTAGAAGAGAACAAAACCGAAGTGTTTGGTGGCACAGGCTTAGGTCTTTCAATTGTAAAAGAGTTTACGAAAATATTGGGGGGAGAAATTTGGTTGGAATCGCAGTTGGGAAAGGGTACAAAATTTTATATTAGACTTTCACAACTTATTTAATTTATTAAAAATATAAAATATAAAATATAAAATATTAAAATTATGAGATTTAAGAAAAACATAGAAGAAATTCTAAATAAGCAAATTAACGCCGAGTTCTGGAGTGCCTACCTATATTTGTCAATGTCTTCATTCCTTGCACAAAAAGGATTTAGTGGCTTTGCAAATTGGATGCATGTACAATACCAAGAAGAGGTTTCTCATGCGCTTAAGTTATTTAACTATATACTTAGCCGTGGGGGGAGTGTCAAATTAGCTCCAATCGAAGCTGTAGAGACTGAGTGGAAAGGTGTTCAAGAAATTTTTGAGAGTACTTATCACCACGAATGTTTGGTAACAGATATGATTAATGATTGTTATGAACTTGCTATTAAAGAGCGAGATCATGCAACTGCCAACATGCTTCAGTGGTTTATTGACGAGCAAGTAGAAGAAGAAGAGAGTGCAATGGAAATTTTAGATAAACTTAAAATTATTGGCGAAAAAGGTGCCGGTCTATATATGTTAGACAGGGAGCTTGGGTCAAGAACATTCACCGACGAAACTCAAGCAGACTAACTCTTATACTTCTTAAAATTGATGATTATAAATAAAGAGGCTGCCTCAAAAAAGGCAGCCTCTTTATTTATGGTATTAGGCGAGACTAGCGAAGCAGAGAGGGGATTTGGGAAGGTTCATCTGCTACAGGAATTCCAGCTGCCTCGAATGCCTCTTTTTTCTCGCGGGCAGTGCCACTGCCGCTAGAGATTATTGCGCCTGCATGTCCCATTCGTTTATTGGGTGGAGCGGTGCTCCCTGCAATAAAAACAGCTACAGGTTTTGTTATATTTTCTTTAATGAAAGCTGCTGCTTGCTCTTCGGCATCTCCACCTATTTCTCCAATAAGAGCAATTGAGTAGGTATCAGGATCGTTTTGGAACATCTCTAAAAGCTCTTTGTAATAGAGACCTACAACAGGATCTCCTCCTACACCTATGGCTGTTGATTGCCCCATACCCTGTTTTGTGAGATTGTAAACCACCTCGTAGGTAAGTGTGCCGCTGCGTGAAATTACCCCTGTGTTTCCCTCTTTAAAAATATTCCCCGGCATTATTCCAACCAAACTCTTACCTGGAGAAATAACTCCTGGACAATTAGGCCCTATAAGTTTTGACCCTTTGCTGCTTGCGTATCTGTGGGCATATACTACATCTAATGTTGGTACCCCTTCTGTTATGCATACAATAATTGAAATACCTGCATCTGCTGCCTCCATTATTGCATCTTTCACAAAAGGTGCAGGAACAAAAATAACAGATGTGTTTGCCCCTTCATTATCTACCGCTTCATGGACACTATTCATAACAGGAACTCCAAAATCGGTAACCATTCCCCCTTTACCAGGAGAGGTACCTGCAACAATATTAGTTCCATATATTTTCATTTTAGAAGCGTGAAAGCCACCGTCGCGCCCAGTTATACCTTGTACAACTACTCTTGTATTTTTATCTATAAGGATACTCATCTTAATTTTGTTTAGAGTCTTATTTATTTAAACTTAATTCTACCGCTTTGCGAATTGCATCTCCCATGGTATTGGCATTGTGAAAAGAGGTCTCTTTTAAAAGATCTCGGCCCTCTTTCTCATTTGTGCCTGTAAGCCTTATTACTACTGGTATATTGGTGTTTATCTGTTTAAAAGCCTCTTTAATACCCTTTGCAACATCGTCGCAACGGGTAATTCCACCAAAAATATTTATCAATACAACTTTAACCTCTTTATCGCTAAGTAGAAGTTTCATAGCTTCAATAACTTTATTTGGATTTGAGCTACCACCAATATCTAAGAAGTTTGCAGGCTCTCCACCATAAAGTTTAATCATATCCATGGTTGCCATTGCTAAACCAGCCCCATTTACCATACACCCAATTTTTCCACCAAGATGAACAAAACTGAACCCTTTTGCTTTTGCTTCCTGCTCCTTTTTCTCTTCCATTGTAGGCTCAAATAGCACCTCTACCTCATTTTGCCTATATAAAGCGTTATCGTCAAAGTTCATTTTAGCATCTATAGCTAGCAATTTACCCTCTTTAGTTATTACCAAAGGATTTATCTCTGCAAGAGAGGCGTCTTTATCTATAAATAACCTATACAAGTTTTGAATAATAGGTATGGCTTGTTTTACAATTTCATTTCGATCGAATAACATTCTAGCAGCTCTAGCTGCCAAAAAATTGGGTATTCCAGTAAATGGATCGATAGCTATTTTAAAGATTTTTTCTGGCGTTTTAGCTGCAACTTCCTCTATCTCTACTCCTCCCTCTCTACTCATAATTAAAATAGTAGATTTAGAACTTCGGTCAATTACAAAGCTTACATAATATTCGCTTTCAATGTTTACTGCTTGAGTAATCATTACTCTATCTACTGTATGACCTTTAATTTCCATACCAAGGATTGAGCTTGCATGTTCTACAGTTTGACTCACGGAGTTGGCCAATTTAATACCACCTGCTTTACCCCGGCCACCTGTTAAAACTTGAGCTTTAACAACCACTTTAGAGGAGTGTAAATCGCAATATGCCTCTGAGCAAGACTTTGGATTGCGGCATATAATACCCTCTGCTGTAGGTATCCCGTATCTACTAAAAAAATCTTTTGCTTGATATTCGTGAATATTCATAATTAATTAGGTGTTTCACTAGAAGTGATATTGTTTATATTTAAAGAGTGTGTAATTTAACTATTTTTACAATATCCGTAGAGTTTATTGATATAGAATTTTTCGAAGAATTTCCCACTCCTCTTTTATTTGATTGAATAGTGTTGCTGTTTGTAGCTCTTTATTAATAATTGCTTGTTCTATTTTTTTTGTAACCTCTACTAAAATTGGAAAGCTCATATTTAAGGCTATTCCTTTTACTTTATGAGCAACTTCTCTAGCCTCTTTATCTCTTGAGTTTAACAAATCGCTATCAAGTTGAGCAATGCTCTCTTCCATTTCGGACTCTAGTGAATTTATAAGATCTAGGAGTATTTCACTATCATTATCTACTCTTAGTAGCATCTCTTTTTTATTAAAATGGAGTGACGGATCATCTATCTTTTGGGCCTCCTTTTTTAAAGGAATACCTTTAATATCTAAATGATTAGAGTCGTTTTCCTTTTTAAGATATTTGCAGAGTACGTTTTGAAGCTCTCTCCTGTTTATTGGCTTTGCAAGGTAGTAGTCCATTCCTGCATGTAAACATTTTTCTTTATCAGTTTGAGAGGCTCCTGCAGTGAGCGCGATTATTATTGTATGACTCTTTCTCTTTTTCTCCTCTTTTCTAATTTGCCTTGTAGCCGCCAATCCATCCATTACTGGCATTTGTACATCCATAAATATAAGATCGGGCCTTTGAGCTGTTGTAATATTAAATGCCTCCATTCCGTTGTATGCTTCGTAAATTCTTGCATCTGGAATAAAATTTTTAATTAAGGTTCTCATTAAAATAAGGTTCATTTGAACATCTTCTGCTACAACTATAACTGGTTTTTCTATTATATTCGATGCTATACTAGGCGTTTTTTTTATTGGAGATGGTAAATCGCTTTTCTTGCTTTCTTTAAAAAAACTCTCTGTTAATTTAGAGGGGCCTTGGTATGGAACCCTATCACTAAGTGGCGGGATCTCTCCACTTTTGGAGAGGTTTAACATATAGTTATACAGATCTCTTAATTTAACGGGTTTGGTAATAAGGTGAATCATTCCAGATAGTTTACTCTCTTCGGCTATAAGTGGAATCTCTTCGGAGGTGCTCATTATAATAACGGGTTGTCTTTTTTTGTTAAAAGAAGAGTCTGCACGGAGCATTTTTATTGTATCTATACCGTTTAATACTGGCATTTTATAATCAATTATTATAACGTCGAAAGGGTCAGATATTTTAACTATTTTTATAGCCTCTAATCCATCTTCACACGAAACTGTCTCTATATTCCAGGCTTTGAGGGCATATTCTAATATTTGCCGATTATGTTGATTATCATCTACAATAAGGACTCTCTCTATATTGAGCTTATTTGAGTTGAACTCGATAATAGACTCGTCTGATTCTGTTTCTATAGAAAAATAGAATTGAGAGCCTCTACCTAAAGTGCTTTCAAGCTCTATTATACCTCCCATTTTATTAACTAGATGGCTGGAAATTACTAAACCAAGCCCTGTCCCTCCAAATTTTCTAGTAGTAGTAGAGTCGGCCTGGACAAATGCTTTAAATAATTTAGATTGATCTTCTTTGCTTATTCCTATACCAGTGTCTCTTACGTAAAATGAGAACATCCCACGGTTTTCTGCTGTTTTTTTATAAGAAATTTTTAATTCTACCTCTCCTTTTTCTGTAAACTTAATTGCGTTACTCAATAAATTTAGTAGTACTTGTTTTAATCTTAAAGGGTCTATTACTGCAAAGGGAGGTAAGTCTGGTTGAACATTTAGCAATAACTCTAGCTCTTTGTTGATTGCTTGGTGTTTAATGAGATCACAGATCTGCTCAGAAAAATCAATAATATCTGTTTTAACTGGAGAGAGCTCCAATTTGCCAGCTTCAATTTTTGAAAAATCTAAAACATCGTTAATAATTTCCATAAGAGACTGCGCCGAAATGTTTGCATTTTCTACAAATTTCTTTTGTGAAATATTAAGAGGAGTACCACTTAGCAGCTCTGTAAAGCCAATTACAGAATTTAGAGGGGTCCTTATTTCGTGACTTATATTTGCCAAGAACTCTGTTTTTGCCCTATTGGCCTCCTCGGCTTTCTCTTTTGCATGGTTTATAGCCAATTCGTAATAGCTTTTTTTCTTTACAGAAACTATCATCTGTGCAAAAAATGAGAGTAGATATTTCTCTTTATCGGAATATACATGGTGTTTTCTAACCGAATCGAATCCTACAAACCCTATAAGCGAGTTTTCATCTATCATTGGAACAGAAATAATACTTTTTACACCTTGAGGCTCCAGTAAACCTCTAACACTAATAGGGCCATCATTTGGGAGTTTAGAAATATCTGCCACAATAAATGCTTTGCCTGCTTTGTGCATTGCTAGCCATTCATATAACATGTCTGTAGGTACATTCTGGAGGTTTTTTATCTGCGAAGAAATACCAACGGCGCACCACTCATAAGTATTTGTAGTGGTATTTTCTTTAAAGTCATAATCAAAAATATAAGACCTATCTGCCCCAACCAATTGGGCTATCTCTTTTAAAGAATCTTTAATAGCGGTTTCAAGCAAATTTAGAGGAGTATTTATATAGATCTTAGCAATATTTAATAAAACAGATTGCATTTGACTTAATTTTTCAATTTGCTCTTGAGCAGCAATATTTTGATATGTCTCTGCAATTGTATTGGCAAGAATTTTTAAAAGGTTTATATTATTATTATCCCATTTTTTTTTGCTGCTTATAGATTCCATCCCAATGAATCCAATTACGGTACCATTTGCTTTTATTGGGACGGCCACCAACGATCTCACCTGAGTGAGTTTGAAAAAATCCTTTTCTGCCGAGGCCTCTTTAGGAAGAGAATTTATATCTGCAATATGGATAAAATTGTTACTAAGAATTTGATGTTTCCACCATTTGAATTTCTCTAAACTTAGGTGTTTTTGCAAATCAATAACAGAAGAGGCACCTATAGCACAACTCTCGTGAGTATTATTCATGTAGCTGTTATTATCTTCAAAACCAAAAAGATAGGCCCTATCTAAGTTGAATATCTCAATAATACTACTAAGCATAGAGTTAATTTTCACATCAACATTATACTTTGTTGAGTTAATAAACCCCGAGGAGATATCGGCTACTGTTTGATTAAATTTCGAACTCACTGCTTTATCGTCCATAACGCTGCGCTTATTTAGTTCACAAATACATTTTCTCAACTTTTTGTAATTTACTAATAAAATAAGAAAACTCTCTCAAAGCTTTTAAAAGCTTTGAGAGAGTTTTTTTTTCTTTAAATGAGTTTTTTGATGTTTTGGGCCTCTGCTTTGGTGCATACGAGAATATCGGTGGGGGTTTCTACAATTACCATATTGTTTATGCCGAGTAATGATATTTTTTTACCGGTGGTACTTATTACTATGTTGTTTGTAGAGCTTAACTCTTTGGTGGTGGTCCCTTTTACAACGGTGTTGTTTTCATTTCCTTTAAATACTTGAGCTAGTGCTGGGTAACTTCCAATATCATTCCATCCAAAATCCGAAGGTATTACTAATGTGTTTTCGAACTGCTCCATAATGCCGTAATCTATTGAGATTTTTTCAAAGCTTGTAAAGATCTCTTTAAGTTTTGGGCTGTTTGGGTTTCGCATCTCGTTTCCCAAATCACGTATATCTATTAGTGATTGGTAGTGATTGGGTAAAAGACGGCGGAAAGCATCTAGCATTATGCTTGTTTTAAAGATAAACATTCCGCTATTCCATAAATGACGGCCCTCTTTTAGGTATTGAGTGGCTAGTTGGGCTGCGGGTTTCTCACAAAATCTTATCACTTTAACAGGGGAGGGAATACTTTTTGGGTTGGAGACGATTGAGCTTTCGATCTCTAAATAGCCGTAACCGGTCTCGGCATAGGAGGGCTTTATTCCCAGAGTGACAATTGCCTCTTTTTTGTTTGCAGTCTCTATTGCTAACTCAAGAATTGAGCGGAAGTTCTCTTCATCTTTAATAAGATGGTCACTTGCCAAAACAACCATTGTAGAGCCGGGATTGGCACTTTCAATAATTATGGAAGCAAACCCTATTGCAGCAGCAGTATCTTTAAAGGCAGGTTCTATAATTACGTTTTTCTTAGGCAGTTGAGGTAGTTCTTCCCGTACAGCTGGCGCTTGAATTGCATTGGTAGCGATATAGATATTAGAGAGAGGTACTAAAGGGGTAACTCGGTTTACAGTCATTTGGATAAGAGATTTGTGCTCATCTATGAGTCTTAGAAGTTGTTTTGGTTTCTCTTTGGTAGAAAGTGGCCAGAACCTCTCACCCGATCCGCCTGCCATTATGAGAACAGTGGTATTTTTGTGTGTCATTATATTATCGTTTTTATCTTTCATAATATCAATTTGTTCCAAAAAATATATGTGGCTTACACAAAGTTAGTTAAAATTTAGTGGTATATTTGTTTGTTGAATGTTTTAACATTAACTCGAGTACTTCAAATATTAAAATTGTTTAATCATGAAATTTTTTATTGACACCGCCAATATTGCTCAAATCAGAGAAGCAAACGAACTTGGTATATTAGACGGGGTTACCACAAACCCTTCATTAATGGCCAAAGAGGGAATAAAAGGAGAGAAAAATATTAAAAACCATTATGTAGAAATTTGCAATATTGTAACAGGAGATGTAAGTGCAGAGGTTATTGCTACCGATTTGGAGGGTATGATAAAAGAGGGCACAGAGTTAGCAGCTTTGCATGAACAAATTGTGGTTAAAGTGCCTTGCACTAAAGAGGGGATTAAAGCAATTAAGTACTTTACAGAAAATGAGATTCGTACCAATTGTACCTTAGTTTTCTCTGTAGGCCAAGCTCTCCTAGCTGCTAAAGCCGGCGCTACCTATGTATCACCATTTATTGGTAGATTAGACGATATCTCCACAGATGGAGTGGCACTTATTGCTCAAATTGTAAATGTCTTTAACTATTATGGTTACCCCACAGAGGTGTTGGCAGCCTCTATCCGCCACACAATGCATATTATTCAATGTCTTGAGGCAGGAGCAGATGTTGCAACATGTCCGTTAAATGCTATTATGGGTTTGCTAAAGCACCCACTAACAGATTCGGGTTTAGAGAAGTTTTTGGCCGATTATAATAAATTAAATAGCTAATTATAAACAATAGATAGTTTATTTAAAGCTGCTATAGATTTATCTATAACCAATGTAGCTTTATTCGTGGCCATTAGAGATAAGGTCGTAAAGCTCTTCTAAAACTTTTTTATGTCTATTTGGAGTTAGATTTAGAGAATCGAGCTCGTTTATGTTTTGAGCCAACTGCCTGCATATTACAACTCCTTTATCCATTAATATTGTTTTGTGTGCTTTAGTAAGAGTTGTTAAAGTTGTTATTGGGAAGATTTTTACACGATCTATTATATCTCTTAATCCATTTCCTTTAGGATAATCCCAGCTGAGCAAATGCAAACCGCAGCATTCACCGTAGGCCTCGGCATCACTGGTAAAACGAGTATTAGTTACAATCCCTCCAGAAAAAGTAAAATTATTGAACTCTGGAATAGTTTTTTGATTCTGAATAATGTCGTTTACCCTAGAGTGTATATAGAGAGGAACTTGTACATTGGCGTTTTTACCTGTACTCCTATAATATTTGCATTCAATATATCTTTGATGGTTGTCTTTTGTAGCGACCACATCAACTTCGTGATTAACACAGTGCCCATTAAGAATAACGGAAACTTGAGTTTGGTATCCTAAAATTTTTAGCACCTCACCAGTAAAAAATTCAAACGGATGCCCAGTAGGTCCCATCTCCATTAATGAATTTTTGAGATTGTATCTGGCAGCACTGCTCACTGTTTTTCTATTTAAAAGCGAAAAGGCTCTTTTATATATCTCTCTACTTGGAACTGCATCAAGGTTATACTTTTTTATTTCAGCTATTATCCACTCCTCTATCTCGATAGCAATATCATTAATAACTTTGAGATTTGCTCCCGATCTTTTAAGGGAATTCATTAACTTTTCTTTAGAGAAAGGCTGGGATTCACCCGATGCCTTTTTGATCATTGGTTTTATATGCATCTGCTTAATTTTCTAGCGTTAAAGTTAATATTTTTTTTTGTACCTTTATTGAGATAGAGCAAAGAGTGCAATAATATAGGCTCTAGATTGCATTTAAGTTGCTTCTAAACTAATAATTATTATATGTTAACTTTTAAGGAATTACTAGAGTGGACAAGCAATACACTTAATTTTGAGCTTTTTAGCTTAGGAACCTCTCCATTTAGCATAAAAACATTTTTTTGGCTTTTGTTCTCTTTCTTTTTACTTTTTTATTTTTCCAGTAAGATGAAAAAGATTCTTGTAAAAAAAGTTTTTCCCAGATATAAAGTTGATACTGGCATAGGAGACTCAATAGCTGCAATAGTTCGCTATATAATATTAATAATAGGTATAGTTGTAATATTTCAAACCACAGGGATTGACTTAAGTGCATTTTCTGTACTGTTGGGAGCACTTGGAGTAGGTATAGGGTTTGGTTTGCAGAGTATTACTAATAATTTTATAAGTGGTCTTATTATATTATTTGAAAGACCTGTGAAAGTAGGGGATAGGGTGGATATAGAGGGGCTAGAGGGAAATATAATTAATATAGCAGCCCGAGCCACAACAATTCTTACCAACGATAACATTGCAGTAATAGTTCCAAATTCTGATCTTATAAATAAAAGGGTAGTAAATTGGAGCCATAATAATAGGAGTGTAAGGATAAATATTCCAATAGGAGTAGCTTATAAAGAAGATCCTGCATTAGTTAAAAAACTCCTTATAGAGGTAGCAAAAAGCAATAAAGGTATACTTGAAAACCCAGAACCATACGTAAGGTTTGAAGCCTATGCCGAGAGTAGTTTAAACTTTAACTTACAAGTTTGGACAACCGACTATTCTGATAGACCCAGAACATTAAAAAGTGAGTTATATTACTCAATTTTCAGTATCTTTCGCGAACATAATATAGAGTTGCCATTCCCGCAAGAGATGTACATATAATAAAAGACCAACAAAAAGAAGAAGCTTAATTTAACATAAAAAGCATGTCAAAAGCAAGGAAATTTGGAGCATTCGGGGGCGTATTTACACCATCTATTTTAACGCTGGTAGGTGTAATAATGTACCTTAGACTCCCTTGGATAATAGGCCAGGCGGGTTTATTGGCAACCCTAGGTATTATTTTGGTAGCACATATAGTTTCTGGGAGCACTGGGCTTAGCGTAGCATCTATTGCTACCGACAAAAGAGTAGAAACAGGGGGTACCTATTATATAATATCTCGCAGTTTGGGCCTCCCAATAGGGGGCACTTTGGGTTGGGCTCTATTTGCAGGACTTTCGCTTAGCGTAAGTTTATATCTAATAGGATTTGCCGAGGTTTTTCTTGGTTATTTTGGATTTGCAGCTACTTTAGATAACATAAGAATATTAGGATCGGTCATGCTCCTCTTAATAACCATCCTCACCTTTATAAGTACTTCATTAACTATTAAGACTCAGTACATTATTCTTACAATAATGGTGCTTTCTGTACTCTCTGTTTTTTTAGGTAAACATGAATTTGGCCCCACATTACCTCAAATAAAGAGCCTCCCGGGAGCACTGCCATGGATCACACTATTTGCTATTTTTTTTCCCGCTGTAACAGGGTTCGAAGCTGGAGTAGCCATGTCTGGCGATCTCAAAGATGCTCGCAAAGACATACCTCGTGGAGTTATTGCTTCAATTTTAGCTGCGCTATTAGTATATGTAGCTCTTAGTTTCTTTCTTAGTTTTACAGTAGAGAGCGAAATGTTGGTGAGTGACCCTAACGTTCTTTTTAAAATATCACTTGTGCCACAACTTGTAATAGCTGGTGTTCTTGGTGCAACTCTCTCTAGCGCACTGGGTAGCATATTGGGTGCTCCTAGAATTTTACAGGCAGTAGCCAAAGATAGAATAGCCCCCTCTTTTTTGGGGAAAGGATTTGGGGCATCTCATGAACCGCGTAATGCGCTCCTTTTTACTTTTTTAATTGCCCAAGCAGGCATTTTAATAGGAGAACTTAATGTAATTGCGCGTGTTGTAACTATCTTCTTTATAATTACTTACGGATTTATAAATATAACTTATGCAGTAGAGAGTTGGGCCAGTAGCGACTTCCGCCCATCTTTTAAAATACCTCGTATCGTGAGTATAATAGGAGCGTTGGCATGTATTATAATTATGATTCAGTTAGATATTCTTGCACTAGCAGTAGCCGCAGCTATTCTTATAGTACTTTTTCTCTATCTTAAAAATAAAGAACTTACCCTTAACGCTGGTGACACTCGTTCTAGTTTACAGCTATCACTAGTAAAAACAGGATTAGAAAGCTTGGCAAAAAGCGACGAAAAGAGTAGGAACTGGAGGCCAAATATAATTGTATTTAGTGGTGGAGTTTCTAAAAGACCATATTTGGTAAAGCTTGCAAAGAACTTAGTGGGCAAACTGGGAATATTTACAAACTTTGAGCTTATTGTAGATGATAAAGAGGGAGAACCTAAAAAGGAGATAAATCCACTAATGGATAGCACGGCTCAAATTTTATTTGAGAAGCTAAGTGACAATACAGAAGTTCTTACTCGCAGGCACCATTGTAGCAATTTATACGAAGGCATTGGACTTATTAGCAGCGTATATGGTTTTTCTGGTTTTGAACCCAATACGGTTTTAATGGGCTGGCCCAAAAACCTTAAAGAGAATAGATCATTCGAAGCGCTGTTAACAAGCCTCTCAAAACAAGACTACAACTTAGCATTTCTTAAATACGACAAGTCCAAAGGCTTTGGCGATCATAAATCAATTGATGTGTGGTGGGACGGAGAGGGAAATAGCCTCCCTTTGGCCCTTCATTTTTTACGCTTTATTACAGCTACAATTGAGTGGAGAAACGCTCAGGTGAGAATAATGCTAATTAATAATAGCATTAAAAATAGAGATAGGTTTTATTCTGTTATATGCGATCTTTTAGATAGTTACAGAATTAAAGCTCAAGTTAAAATTATTAATAATGTAGAGAGAGTTCCCGAGGCCAAAATATTTAAAGCAGAATCTTTAAATACCGATCTCACATTGGCTCAAATACCTAGTTTAACCAAGGTTCCAGAATTTGGCACCACACTATTTATCAAGGCCGACTCTTCTTTTGATCAAGTTATTTCTATGTCCAATCTTAAAGGATCGTCAACAAATGATAGTGCAGAAATCCTCGAGCTATCGGAGTCGAGTTTTTCTAAAGTTCAACTTCCTGAGGAAGAACCAATCAGAACCAAGTTCTCTAACCTTGCTGGGAGGCTAGAGGTTATTTCACAGATTTTTTTGCGAGATACAATAGATAACATTGAACAAGAGAGAGATATTTTTATCGATTTTCTAGTAGAAAAGCTTAGTACTGCCAATGAGGAGTTAAGTAAAAATGCCGATTTTTCTGATAGGATTAGGTTTGCAGAGTATATACAATCTCTTTTAGATGATTTTAAAGCGAACTCACTTAAGGCTCAAATAAAGCAACTAGAGCAAGGGATAGATAAATATTTAAAGGAGACTAACCTGGCCATTAAGAAATTACCATCAGCTGTAAAAATAACCTATAGTAAAGAGGACTTTCAAAAGCAAAGGGCAAGGACTCCTGTTCAAAAAATTAATAGAGCACTTAAACTTGCAAGATTAAATCTTTCAAAGAAAGATGTGACTATAAGGGTTAAACTCCATGCAGCTGCACATTATTTTCTTTATTATAAGCGAGTTAAAGCGATAGAACTTTTTTACGAACACTTTACAGCAGAGAGTCTTTCATTCTTTGCAGCAGTGAGAGAGTTAGAGAACTATTTTTATGATCCTTCACAAAAGTCTGCTGTATTAAATTCACTAACCGAGGTGCAGGAGCTAAACCGTGCTTTTGTTAAAAATTACGAATATAAAATTGTTGCAGAAGTAGTTTTTGATTTTAATAATTTTGTTAAATTTTTGCGTAACCCTCAGGCAAATATTCTCTCTACTCATTTTAAACCATTTGCTAATAAGAGTTCTCTTATTAGACAGGAGTTACGAGAGTTTCCAGAGCTTTATGAGAAGTTTATGATTAATCATGTAAACAAAACCAAGCTAGATTTTATCTATATCGCACTTAAAGAGAAGTTGGCAACATCGGTAAATCATGCCCAAGACTCAATAAAGACTAAATTAAACTCTACTCTACTTAAATTTTTAGATGAGTTTGAACAGATAATTTTGGGGACCAAAGATGAGGGGAAGTTTGTCTCTATAACAAAACCAGTTATTATGCCCTCTTTGGACATCTGTTTTTCTCTACTTCAAAACGAGATCGAAGATGCGTTGAACACTTTAGACGAGAGCATCACAATTGGAGGGGAGGATTTACCAGAAAAATTCACCCTTACCAGTTTAGAAGAGATGGACGAGTATGTAATATCTCCTAGAAAAATCGCTGATTTTTATATTAGTAACGATCTTCGTGAGATAATCTCAAAACAATCTTTTGAACTTATAGAGATAGTTACAGAGAGTGTAATTACAGTAAGGAATTTAGTTAAATTGGTCAATTTTGCACTTAGTGTTGGCGAAGAAAATAGTGACTCTTCTGCAGAGGTCACCCTAGAAAAGAGAGAGGCGTTAATAGAGAGTCTAAGAAAAAATCTATCTAAAGAGAGGGTTAAAGTTACTAAAGCAATGCAGGCTGTAAATACTCATCTTAATGAGGGGCTCAAAAAATCGTTTGAACCACTTGCATCTGCTGTAATATCAAAAACATCTGCCAACATTCACAAGAAATTGTTAGAGTCCGAACATAAATCTTTAATTGGCAAAATAATCGAGTTAAAAAAAGTTTACGTTAAAAGTATTTCAGATAAATTTGTCTCTTTGTTATATCACCAAAGCGAAGGGCTATTATGGGTTAATCGGTTAGATAAAGGGCCTTTTAGAAAGTCACTCTATTCATCTGATAACGTATCGGATATGTTAGAAAAGTCCTCTCCAAATAAAGAGATACTGGAGTTACTACCGTTTTATTATTTAAATCTTTTTACTGGCCGTTCTGGTGTAGGAGAAGATTTTTGGATAGGAATGGAAGAGGAGTCCAATAAAGGGAAACAGGCTATAAATCGCTTTTTGAATGGTTCTAAAGGATTACTCATTATTGCTGGAGAGAGAAGATCGGGTAAATCCAGTTTGAGCAAACATCTTGCTAATATTCATTTTTTGGGAAGTAATACTTTTTATGTGAGAGCACCAAGAGAGAGTGATGCAAATGTAGAACTGTTCGAAAAAACTCTATACGAAACTATAATTAGAGATAGCCACCATGATAATTATCCTAATCACTACACATCAAAAGAGAGCTTAGAATCTCTTTTGGCTCAATTAGATGGAAAGTGCATAATTGTTATTAATGATATGGAGTTATGGTGGGAAAGACGGCCAGGCGGGACAGTAGTTGTAGAGAGGATTATTGAACTTATGCAACAGTTTGGGCGCGAAATATTGTTTGTTGTAAATGTGAATAGACATGCTCTTAAGATTATTAACTATTTGAGTAATTTAAGTACTTGGGCCATAGATGTAATAATGTGTTCTCCTTTTCCTGCAAAAAATCTCAAAGAGTTTATTGTAGCGAGGCATAAAGCCGGCGGACTAAAATTTGTATTAAACAATAAATTAGAAGAGCAAATGACCAACTGGGATTATGCCCACCTCTTTAACCACATTTTTAATCTTTCGGGAGGTAATCCTGGATATGCAATTAATTTATGGTTAGGTTCTATAAAAAATATTTCTGGTGATACCATTTTTATGGAAAGACCTAAAGGAATTACAGATTGTTTTGCAAAAGAATTAAATAACGAAGATGCTGTATATATCTTGCAATTTGTGTTGCATCGCCGTTTTTCTACTAATCATCTTGCACAAATTTTACAGTTAGATTTAGAGATTGTCAAAACAAAAGTAAGGATCTTATTCCAAAAAGGCATTTTGGTTGAGAAGTATCCTGCGATTTACTCTTTGAATCCAATGCTTGTCCCTCAACTAATCAAGAGGTTGCAGGAGATGGAGCTACTTTAGCCCAAATTTATAACTATAAGAAAATTGATTAAACGATGACATATTTTAAAATACTTCTTTTAGCGATAGCTCTTTTTTCCTTTTTGAGGTTTACCTCCTTACATTTGCCTTTACTTCTCAAAAATAGAAAAATTAAGGCCACTATTATAAGAGTGTTTCCTTCTTTTGAACTCTTTGTTTGGCTGTGGTTTATAATTTGGAGCTGTTCGATTATATTTCTGAACTTTGCTGCTTTCCCTGTTATAATGGCATTTATAGTGGTAATAATAATGGGTATATTGGCATGGTACCTATTACGAGACATTGTTTCGGGTCTTATTTTATGCTCAGAGAATGGCTTTGAACCTGGGCAAGTAATTAAAACTCCTTTTATACAAGGTACAATCAAAAAACTAGGTTACAGATCTATTGAGATAATTAGCTCTAATGGCGAGCAAGTAAAAGTTCCATACACTATGCTAATGAATACAACTGTTATAAAGCCACAAGACAATTCAAAGTGGGTAGAGAATGTTATAAATCTAGA
>JBAYBU010000003.1:0-17096 GCA_041669105.1 Bacteroidales bacterium
AATTATTTTATAATCTAAATCATCTGGAGATGGGTTAATGAATTTATGAGGAGAAATGCCTTCATTTAAGGCCTGTAAACCAATGAGATACTCATTGCCATCATACTTTAATTTAGAAAAATTAAGAATAGGATCGTTACCTGTGGCAAAATCTCTTAGGGTTGATTCATAAACACTGGGAAATGAATAGGTTTTTATCATAGCTTAGGTTTTTTTTAAAATTAAAAAAATAAATTGATTTTATCATCAAATTATATTGTTTTCTTTATTTTATAATGATTTCTTTCACTGCTATTTCTGCTTATTAATTCGGCTAAAAAGCCCGATAAAAAAAGTTGCATACCAACTATTAGAGCCACTAAAGAGATATAAAAAAGTGGTTGTTCTGTTACAGCCCTAAATGGCAGCCCTTTAGATTGTGTTATGATTTTCTGTACTATAAGATAAAAGGAGATCCCTGTACCTATTAAAAATGTAAGTAATCCAATTAATCCAAAAAAGTGCATAGGTTTTTTGCCAAAACGAGACAAGAACCACAATGACAAGAGGTCTAAAAATCCATTTACAAACCTATTCATTCCAAACTTACTTTTTCCAAACTTTCTTGCCCTATGAACAACAACCTTCTCTCCAATATTAGAAAATCCTGCATTTTTTGAAAGATATGGGATGTATCGGTGCATCTCTCCATAAACTTCTATATTTTTTACTACTTCACTTTTGTAGGCTTTGAGACCGCAGTTCATATCGTGAAGTTTAATTTTGGTAACTCTTCTTGCTGTTGCATTATAAATTTTAGAGGGGAGATTTTTACTAAAGAAACCGTCATACCTTTTCTTTTTCCATCCCGAAACCAAATCGTATCCTCCCTCCTTTATCATATTTAACATTGGAACAATCTCTTCTGGACTGTCTTGGAGGTCGGCATCCATAGTTACTACGTAATTCCCTTGAGCTATTTTAAATCCACAATATAGAGCTGCCGATTTTCCATAATTTCGCCTGAAAGAGATTCCTTTTATAGGATAATCTTTTGCGAATTTCTCTATAATAGTCCAAGATGCATCTGTACTTCCATCGTCAATTAGAATAATCTCATATTTAAGTTCTTCTCCTTCTAGAGTTTGTTTAATCCAAGGAATAAGCTCGGCAAGAGATTCTTGTTCATTCAGTACAGATATAACTATAGATAGATCCATTATATTTACAAGTTGGTAGATTCGTCAAAAATTGAACCTTTTTTTGTATAGTTAGCAATTATTGCAGAGGCAATTGCACCAATAATAGTGTAATAAATAAGAGTAAAAACAAAGATTAATTGAGGTAGTCTTGGCCCTATTTTCTCTAATCCATCTGCTGCATCGGGGTTAGTAGCCAACATCGCCTCCATTACTTGGTCCATTTGTGTGGCAAATGATTCGGGGAATATTACTGTATATTGCAAAAATAGATATGAAGCACACAGTAGTGAAGAGAAGAATGCAACTAAAAGTCCATAACGAAAGCCATCTTTGTAGGTAAACAGGTCAAAAGGTTTTGCATATTCCTTGATAAAATAGAGTAAAAGCCAAATGCTTCCTACAGCTTTTATTGCCCAAATCGCAAGATTTATTACTTTTCCAGGTTGTAATACAGATTGGACGAGAAAGCTAATAATAGTTACTAGAGCAAGTAAAATACCACTTGTAGCGGCAGTGCTCCATCTGTTCGACTGCATAATATTTTGGTTTACAGGGTTAATAGTTTTGGTTAGACACATCAAATTTATATAAAATATGTATTGATACAAAATTTAGATTTTAATGAAATAATATTTACTTTTGTAAGTTGATTAGAAATGAACTATAATATGATTAATATCACTTTTCCCGATGGGGGAGTCCGTCAGTACCCAAAAGAGGTGACCCCTTTAGAGATTGCAAATTCTATTAGCCCAAGGCTTGCATCGGAGGTGCTCGCTGCTACAGTTAATTCAAAAATAACAGAAGTAAATAGACCTATTCGCCAAGATTCAACTCTTAAATTACATAAGTGGGAAGACCAAGAAGCTAAAAGTACTTTTTGGCACTCCTCTTCTCACCTTATGGCAGAGGCACTAGAACAGTTATATCCAGGTATTAAATTTGGCATAGGTCCATCTATCGAAACTGGCTTTTATTACGACGTAGATACTGGAGGTACACCCATAACAGAGGGAGACCTTAAAAAGATAGAAGACAAAATGCTTGAGCTCGCAAGGGAGAAACAGACGTTTGTAAGAAAAGATGTTAGTAAAGAGGAGGCTTTGGCCATCTACTCCAAGAAAGGAGATGAGTATAAATGCGAATTAATAAAAGATCTAGAAGATGGAACGATCTCTTTTTATACCAATGGTACTTTTACCGATCTTTGCAAGGGGCCTCATCTTTTAGACACTTCAGTTATAAAAGCTATTAAGCTCACTTCAATAGCAGGTGCATATTGGAGAGGAAATGAGAAAAATAAAATGCTTACCAGAATTTATGGTGTAACATTCCCTAAGAAAAAATTACTGGATGAATATTTAGTAATGATGGAAGAGGCAAAGAAAAGAGATCATAGGAAAATAGGTAAGGAGCTAGAGCTTTTTGCATTTTCTCAAAAAGTAGGACAAGGCTTGCCGCTATGGCTTCCAAAAGGAGCAATGTTAAGAGAGAGATTAGAGAATTTTCTTAAAGATGTACAAAAGAAACATGGATATCTACCTGTTATAACTCCCCATATAGGCCAAAAGGAGCTCTATGTAACATCTGGCCATTATGCTAAATATGGCGAAGACTCTTTCCAGCCTATTCACACACCTCAAGAGGGAGAGGAGTTTCTGCTCAAACCAATGAATTGCCCTCACCATTGCGAAATTTATAAGACCAAACCTAGGTCGTATAAAGATATGCCTTTGAGGTTAGCAGAGTTTGGAACCGTATACCGTTATGAACAAAGTGGCGAACTTCATGGTTTAACAAGAGTGAGGGGATTTACTCAAGATGATGCCCATATTTTTTGCCGTCCAGATCAATTAGAAGAAGAATTTATTAAGGTAATAGATATAGTTCTTTACATATTTAGAACTCTCAATTTTAAAGATTACACTGCACAGATATCGTTAAGAAACCCAAATAACAAAGAGAAATACATAGGTTCCGACGAGAATTGGGATAAAGCTGAAAGCGCTATTATTAAAGCAGCTGCTCAAAAAGGTTTGAGTACAGTAGTAGAAATAGGGGAGGCTGCATTTTATGGCCCTAAGCTAGATTTTATGGTTAAGGATGCAATAGGTAGAAAGTGGCAACTTGGCACTATTCAAGTCGATTACAATCTTCCAGAAAGATTTGAATTGGAGTATGTGGGTTCCGATGATAAAAGACATAGGCCAGTTATGATTCACAGAGCACCATTTGGTTCTATGGAAAGATTTGTGGCAGTTCTTATAGAGCACACAGGAGGTAAATTCCCATTGTGGCTAACTCCCGAGCAAGCCGTAATATTGCCGATAAGTGAGAAATTTAACAATTATGCAAAAAAAGTTGGAGATTTCTTGAATAATAACGATATTCGCACCTCTATTGACGATAGAAATGAGACTATAGGCAAGAAAATCAGGGAGAATGAGCTAAAAAGGGTTCCATTCCTCCTTATTGTTGGTGAAAAAGAGGAAGAGGCCAATACGATCTCTGTGAGAAGGCAAGGGGAGGGAGATAAAGGAGAGATGGATGCCAAGGAGTTTGTTAAAATGATAGGAAAAGAGATTAAAGAACAGATAGATTAGAAATAGATTATTAACTAAAATTTTGGAGGAATAACTTATCGCTACACCTTTTAAACCTCGTTCTGGAGGATTTGTGAAAAGAACTAGTAGTTCATCTTCGGGTAGAAGAAGCTATGGTAGAAGAAATATGCCTGGCAGAGCTGATGATGGACCACGGATGAATGATGATATTACTAACCCTAAAGTAAGGGTAGTAGGAGACAATGTACCAAATCCCGGAATATACCCAACATTAGAGGCAATCAAAATGGCAGAGGCGATGGAGTTAGATCTTGTAGAAATCTCTCCAAATGCCGAGCCTCCTGTTTGTAAGATAATAGATTATCAAAAATTTGTATACCAACAGAAGAAAAAAGCAAAAGAGATAAAGGCCAATACTCAAAAAATAGTAATTAAAGAGATTAGGTTTGGCCCTAATACAGATGAGCATGACTTTCAGTTTAAACTTAAACACGCAAAGTCTTTTCTTGAAGAGGGTTTTAAAGTTAAAGCTTTTGTTTTTTTTAGAGGAAGATCTATCCTATTTGCCGACCAAGGAGAAAAACTATTATTGCGTTTTGCGTATGAGTTAGACGAATATGGGAAAGCAGAACAGATGCCAAAATTAGAAGGAAAAAGGATGATAATGATGTTATCTCCAGCAAAGAAAAAGTAAATCTTAATTTAAAATTAAATATAAACAATGCCAAAGATTAAGACCAATTCTGGTGCAAAGAAACGTTTTCAGATAACCGGATCGGGTAAAGTGAAAAGAAAACATGCTTACAAGAGCCACATTCTTACAAAGAAGACTAAAAAACAGAAAAGAAACTTAACCTATTCTGGTTTAGTTTCTCCTTCGGATGAAAAAAGAATTAAAGCTCTACTAGTAGTTTAATTACAATTATTATTAACCTGAATGTACAGCAGGAAAAGTTTCTCTATAGGAGGAGAACGCTGGCATTCTTAAAACCAACTTAGTGTAGTATGCCAAGATCGGTAAACTCGGTGGCCTCAAGAGCCCGCCGGAAAAAAATTTTAAAACTTACGCGTGGTAATTTTCTTGCACGCGCAAATGTTTGGACAGTAGCAAAGAACACCTACGAAAAAGGTCTTACTTATGCCTATCGTGATCGCAAAACCAAAAAACGTGCTTTTCGTGCGTTATGGATTCAGAGGATAAATGCAGCTGCAAGAGAGCATGGGATGAATTACTCACAATTTATGGGTAAGCTCTCAAAGAGTAATGTGGGCTTAAACCGAAAAGTTTTGGCCGATCTTGCTATGAATAATCCTCAAGCTTTTGAAGCAATCATAAACTCTATAAAATAAATTAAGTTGGATATTCTCCAGATAAAAGGCAACCGATGGTTCAGGTTTGGTATCTGGGCATTTATCTACTTACTTTGGGTGATATGGTTTGGTAATTGGTGGTTTATTCTTGGACTAGCAATTATTTTTGATATTTTTATTACTCATAAAGTAAAGTGGGCCTTTTGGAAAAAGCGTTATAAAGAGGGAGAAAAAAGAAATACATGGTTAGATTGGCTAGACGCAATTATTTTTGCTTTAGTGGTCTCTACCTTCATCAAAGCTTTCTTCTTTGAAGCATATATGATACCCACATCGTCTATGGAGAGAACTCTTATGACAGGAGATTATCTGTTTGTAAGCAAGCTCTCTTATGGGCCAAAGGTTTCTCAGACTCCACTTTCATTTCCTCTAGTACATAATGTTATGCCTGTTACGGGTGGAGAATCATACTTAACTTGGATTCAGAATCCATACAGAAGACTTGCAGGTTTTTCTAAAGTTAAAAATGACGATATTGTAGTCTTTAATTTTCCGCATGGTGATACTGTGCTTACACAGTTACCAACAGAAGATTATTATACTCATATTCGTGTTAATGGTAGAAAACAAACAGTTAAGATGTATGGGCCTACTGTTACAAGACCTGTAGATAAAAAAGATAACTATGTAAAAAGATGTGTTGCAGTTGCTGGAGATACAATGGAAATTATAAATGGGTATGTGCATATTAATGGTACTCCCCAAAAATTTTATCCTGGTATTCAAAATAGTTATACTGTAATTACTAATGGTTCTCTATTAAACTCTAAGATTATTGAAGGGATGGGGTTAAATCCCGAGGAACTCTATTTTGACAATATGTTACCAGGATATACAGATTTTCCTATGAATGAAAAGGAAGCTGCCCAATTTGCCTCTTATGGGAATGTGGTTGATGTGAGCCAAAATATTGATGATTATCCTCCAGATTTTCCTGATTTTAAACAGATGATTTTTCCATTTTCGCGAGATGATACTTTTAAATGGACTAAAGATAATTTTGGCCCTTTATGGATTCCAAAAAGGGGTATGAAAGTTGATCTAACAATTGACAATTTGCCCTTATACCATAGGATTATAGAGACTTATGAAAATAATAATCTCTATATTAAAGAGGGAACCATCTATATCAACGATGTAGCTTGTGATAGTTATACCTTTAAAATGGACTACTATTTTATGCTCGGCGATAACAGACATAATTCATTGGACTCCCGGTACTGGGGATTTGTTCCTGAGTCTCATATTGTGGGATCGCCTGCTGTGATATGGTTTTCAAAAAACCGATTCAAAACTTTTCCAAAAAGCATTAGATGGAAAAGGATTTTTAAATTTGTGTAAATCTTTTGGATAAGAAAAAATTATTCACGATATTTGCAACCCTTGAAAAAAAATTAAATTATACGATATATAATGGCACGAGTTTGTCAAGTTACAGGAAAAAAAAGAATGATTGGGAATAAAGTCTCTCACTCTAAGCGTAGAACTAAGCGCGAGTTTGCACTAAATTTGCAGAATAAACGATTTTGGTTGGAAGAGGAAGAGAGGTTTATAAATCTTAAGGTTTCTGCCGCAGGGATGCGAACAATAAATAAGAAAGGTCTTAGTACTGTATTAAAGGAAGCTAAGGCAAAAGGTTTAATTAACGTGGTTTAATACATTAAAGCAATATGGCAAAGAAAGGTAACAGGGTTCAGGTTATTCTGGAGTGTACCGAGCAAAGAGAGAGCGGTGTTCCCGGAGCCTCTAGATACATCACTACCAAGAATAAAAAAAATACAACCCAACGTTTAGAGCGTAAAAAATATAATCCATTCATGAAGAAGGTAACTATTCATCGTGAGATTAAATAAGAACATTTAAATATTAATTATAATGGCTAAGAAATCAGTTGCTAAGTTCTCTGTAGATAAGGCATCCAATAAAAAAAGCGTTAAATGCATTCGCATGGTACGTTCTAATCGCACCGGTTCTTATGCTTTCCAGGAAGATATGATTCCTATTGATAGCGTTAAGGATTTTTTCGAGGGTAAAAATTAATTACTGGAATGATAGAATATAGAAGGCCGGTACAAATTTTTGTATCGGTTTTTTTGTGTTTTATCCTCTAGGGAGTGAACTATTATTAGTATATTTGTAAGTTAAAATTATCATTTATGGCACTTTTTGGATTGTTTAGTTCTAAGTCTAAAGAAGAGAAGATAGCTTTGGAACAAGGTTTGGAAAAGACCAAAACGGGATTGTTTGAGAAGCTCACCAGAGCTGTTGCAGGCAAATCAAAAGTAGATGACAACACCTTAGATAATATCGAGGAAGCTCTGATAGCGTCAGATATAGGCGTAGATACTACTCTAAAAATCATAGAGAGATTGGAGGAGAGAGTTGCCCAGGATAAATTCATGAATACCACTGAACTTAACTCTATATTACGTAACGAAATAGAGGGATTACTTAATATCGATGAGAGCTATACTGAGCTAGAGCCGTTTGATTTTTCTAAAAAACCTTATGTGGTTTTGGTGGTAGGAGTTAACGGAGTTGGGAAGACTACTACTATAGGTAAACTTGCAGCCAAATTGAAAGCATCAGGTAAAAATGTTGTATTGGGAGCTGCTGATACGTTTAGAGCTGCTGCCGTAGAGCAATTAACCATTTGGAGTGAAAGAGCTGGAGTTCAAATTGTAAAACAAAAAATGGGGTCCGACCCTGCTTCGGTTGCATACGACGCTGTCTCTAAAGCTGTAGCCGATGGTGCCGATGTTGTTTTGATTGATACGGCAGGCAGATTACATAATAAGGTAAACCTTATGAATGAGCTTACTAAAATTAGAAATGTAATAAGAAAAGTTATCCCCGATGCTCCTCATGAAGTTTTATTGATTTTAGATGGATCTACAGGCCAGAATGCCTTTTTACAAGCAAAGGAATTTACTAAAGCTACCGATGTTACTGCTCTTGCCGTTACTAAATTAGATGGAACAGCAAAAGGTGGAGTTGTTATAGGGATATCTGATCAATTTAAAATACCTGTAAAATTTATAGGGGTAGGAGAGAGGATAGAAGATTTGCAAGTATTTGATAAGAAGGAGTTTGTAGAGTCACTTTTCTAAATAAACATTATTATTAATAAAAGATAGTTACTAGGTAGCAGAGGCAAAACCTTTAAACAATCAATAAAATATAAAAAATAAATAGTCTCTTATGAAAATATCATATAACTGGCTCAAAAGATATTTAGATACAGATATTTCACTTCTTGAAATTGAGAAAATATTAACCTCAATAGGCTTGGAAGTTGAGGCAATGACTCATATAGAAGAGATACCAGGAGGGTTGCAAGGTGTAGTAGTAGGAGAGGTGATGGAGTGTGATAAGCATCCCGATGCCGATAAACTTAGTATTACTAAGGTTAATATTGGTGGTGACGAGCTTCTTAATATAGTTTGTGGAGCTCCAAATGTAGCTGTTGGGCAAAAGGTCTTAGTTGCTACCGTAGGGACAACGTTAACTTTTTCTAACGGGGATACTCTTAAACTTAAGAAATCTAAGATCAGAGGGCAAGAGAGTATGGGAATGATATGTGCCGAGGATGAGCTTGGAATAGGTGACTCTCATGACGGTATTGTGGTTTTACCACAAGATGCCAAAATTGGGTTAAGTGCAAAAGAGTTTTTAAAATTAGAAACAGATATAATATTTGAAATAGGGCTAACTCCTAATAGAATAGATGCGGCCTCACATATAGGAGTTGCTAGGGATTTAAATGCATATCTTAAGTTTCACGGTTTTAATAGTAGTTTTAAAATTCCTTCTATTTTGGAGTTCGACAATCTCCCTCGTTCATCTGGAGATTTAAAGCCTATTGCTGTACAGCTAGATGCACCTGATGGTGCTCCAAAATATTATGGAATTACAATTGATAGTATAAAAGTAGGCCCCTCGCCAGATTGGTTGCAAAAAGCGGTACGCTCAATTGGGATAAGACCAATAAATAATGTAGTTGACATTACTAATTTTGTGCTACACGAAACAGGCCACCCTTTACATGCATTTGATTATCATAAAATAGAGGGTGCAACAGTTGTAGTTAGAAGAGCAAAAGCAAAAGAGAAATTTACCACTCTAGATGGTGTCCAACGTGAATTGAGTCAAGAAGATTTAATGATTTGTGATCAAAGTAAACCTATGTGCATAGGTGGTGTTTTTGGAGGTGAACTTTCTGGAGTTACTAACTCTACCACTGCAATATTTTTAGAAAGCGCCTACTTTAATCCTGTCTCTATACGTAAAAGCTCCAAAAGGCACTCTCTTAAAACAGATGCATCTTTTCGTTTTGAAAGAGGAGCAGACCCTCAAATCTTAACTTATGCAGCTAAGAGAGCTGCCCAACTACTTTGTTATATTACGGGGGCAAAAGTTATAGGCGAGATTGTTAAATGCAAGGGGCAAGTTAAAGAGGGAGCAGTAATCTCCTTAGACTATGATAGGATGGGCTCTTTTATTGGCAAAGCAATTAATAAAGAGGAGATACTCTCAATATTAAAAGATCTTGATTTTGAGATTTTAAAAAAACAAGAAACTGGCTGCAAAGTAGCAGCACCAATGTATAGGGTAGATGTTACACGCGAATGTGATGTTGTAGAAGAGGTGCTTAGAATATATGGTTATAACAATATTGAGCTTCCTCAAAGGATGAGTGCATCACTTTCGCCTGGAGTTAAGCCAGACCCAGAGAAAATAAGGGAACTTTGTGCCAATTTTTTAGTGAGCAATGGCTTCTACGAAACCATTAATAACTCATTAACCAAAAGTGAATATTATTTAGAGCTTAAAACTTTTCCTAAAGAGAATTTAGTAAAGCTACTCAACCCACTTAGTTCTGATCTTAACGCTATGCGCCAAACTTTGCTTCTAAACGGTTTGGAAGTAATCTCATATAATATTAATCATCAAAATACAGATCTTAAACTATTTGAATTTGGCAATGTATACAACTTAACACCTCATATTAATATAGAAGCAGAGGTAAAGAAAAATAGTGTCGCACAAGAAGCGAAATCGTATGTTGCAAAAGAAGACTCTTTTCTACTTGACCAATATTCCCAAAAATCAAAACTCTCTCTTTTTGTAACGGGACAAGGTCAACTATATTGGAGAGGCAAACGTAGTGGTGCCTCATACTTTATGCTCAAAGGTTATATAGAGGCACTATTAAAGCGTTTTGGCATAGACATTTTTGATTTAGAATATGAACCAGTACCTACAGATATTTTTGCAGAGGGGTTGATTATCAAAACTAGAGGCGGAAAAACCTTAGGCATAATGGGAACTATAAACACATCATTACTTAATAAATTTGATATTAAGCAGGCGGTTTATGGTGCTGAGCTCTCTTGGGACCTTTTACTAAATCTTGCGAAAAGAGAGAAGATACTTTATAAAGAACTCCCTAAATACCCAGAAGTAACTAGAGATTTTGCTCTTTTAGTAGATCGGAGTGTCTCCTATGCAAGCATACACAACTGTGCTTTGGCTACCGAAAAAAAGATACTTAAGAATGTAGTTCTTTTTGATGTTTACAGAGGCGACAAAATTCCTGCTGGTAAAAAACAGTATGCAATTAGCTTTACTCTGCAAGATATCGCCAAAACTCTTACCGATAAATATGTAGAAAACGTGATGAGCAAGCTTCTAGCTAAGTTTAAGGATGAGTTTGGTGCTACCTTACGCTAAATAATTTATTTTTCCATAATGATTAAAAGAATTAAAAATGTGCCCAACTATTTTTCATTTATTAAATTTGCGCACACTCTTTTTGCCTTACCTTTTGGACTTATAGGTTTTGTTCTTGCTCTTACTATTTCGGGAGAGAGTTTTTCATTAACCCTGTTATTGCTTGTTCTCATAGCTATGGTAGCAGCCAGAAGCGCTGCCATGGGTTTTAACAGATATAAAGATAGAGATATAGACTCTTTAAATCCTAGAACAAAACAGAGAGAAATTCCAGCAGGAAAGATCTCTCCGAGCTCTGCGCTCACATTTGTTATTGTAAATTCTTTTATATTTTTAACAGCTGCTTGGTTTATTAACCTATTATGCTTTATACTTGCCTTTCCAACTCTTTTGGTCTTGCTTGGATATAGCTACTTTAAGAGATTTAGTGCTTTGAGTCATTACATCCTAGGCGGGGCGCTAGCAATTGCACCAACGGGGGCCTATATTGCTGTTACAGGCTCTTTCCATATTGCTCCAGTGATACTTTCGGGGCTAGTTCTATTATGGGTTAGTGGGTTTGATATTATCTACTCTTTGGGCGACGAAAAATTTGATATAAATAACTCTCTACACTCAATACCTCAATTAATAGGAGCTAAAAAAGCGTTGATGGTCTCTAGTGTTGGCCATATTCTTGTAGTTCCTATGCTTCTTCTTTTTTATTTTATCGTTAATGATTTGGGCCTAATCTATATTATAGGCGCTATAATATTCTCTGGACTGCTTTTATGGCAACATTTAATAATTTCGGCCAAAGATCTCTCACGTATAGATGCAGCTTTTTTCACAGCAAATGGCATTGCGTCCTTTATTTTCGCTCTTTTCACAATCACAGATCTCTTAACCTAAATAAAGAAGGTGTCCAATAACTAAATTATTGGCCCCTCTTTATTTTTTTACATAATAAGTTCCTTATGAGAAATGGCATAAAAAACTGTCTGTTCAGCAGCAGCAAGTTTTGCTTAATTTGGCGATGATTGTGAGAAACGACCTGTAAATCAAGCAGTTCGCTTTTATAATAGCCTAAAAAAAGGTCTGTTATAAAAGTCATATTGTTGATAATCAGCGTCCCCAACTCAATCACCGCTGCGACAATTTTGTGTTATGAAAAAGCTCAACTCTAAGCAACAGCGTTGCTTTTGTTGAGCTTTTTAATGCATGTAAGAGTGGCGAGTACTTAATAAAAAAGAGGCTGCCCACTTTTTAGGCTGCCTCTTTTTTAGATAATTAGTTATTAATCTCTGCCGTACTTTGCGAGATCGCCTAACTCTTCTTCTATTCGAAGGAGTTGGTTATATTTTGATGTGCGGTCGGAGCGGCTAAGCGAGCCTGTTTTGATTTGACCAGAGTTTGTGGCTACCGCAATATCGGCAATAATACTATCTTCAGTTTCTCCCGAGCGATGTGAGGTAATAGATGTGAATTTGTTGTGGTGAGCAAGATCAATCGCATTCATTGTTTCGGTTAAGGTCCCAATTTGATTGACTTTGATAAGGATTGAGTTGGCGCACTGCATCTCTATCCCTTTTTTTAGGTATTTAACGTTAGTCACAAAGAGATCGTCTCCAACAATTTGAATTTTTGATCCAAGTTCGTCTGTAAGAAGTTTCCAACCATCCCAATCATCCTCGTCCATGCCATCTTCGATTGTGTCAATTGGGTAGTTGCTCACAAGTTCTTTAAGATATTCTACTTGCTCTTTTCTATTCCTTTTTGCACCATTTACTCCTTCAAATTTTGAATAGTCGTAAATGCCATCTTTATAGAATTCGCTAGCTGCACAGTCTAAAGCTATGGTTATCTCTTTACCTGGTTGGTAACCTGCTTTTTTAATTGCAGTAATAATATAATCTAGGGCATCTTCGATCCCTTTAACTGCTGGAGCAAAACCCCCTTCGTCCCCTACAGATATACAAAGGCCTTTATCTTCTAATATTTTCTTTAGAGTATGGAAAATCTCGGCACCCATTCTTAATGCCTCTTTGAAACTTGGAGCACCTATTGGACGAATCATTAGCTCTTGGAATGCGATTGGAGCATCGGAGTGAGAGCCGCCGTTAATAATATTCATCATTGGGATAGGTAGTACAACTGCGTTTGTACCACCTATGTAACGATAAAGTGGTATTTGAAGATAATTAGCAGCTGCTCTTGCAACAGCTAACGATACTCCAATAAGAGCGTTTGCACCTAACTTAGATTTTGTTGGAGTTCCATCTAGCTCAATTAAAAGATTATCTATTTGAACCTGGTTAAGAGCATTCATGCCTATAATCTCAGGAGCAATAATATCATTTACATTTCTTACAGCGTCCAAAACACCCTTACCCATATAACGAGATTTGTCTCCATCTCTTAGTTCTAGTGCTTCGTGGGCTCCTGTAGAAGCTCCCGAAGGAACTGAAGCTCTACCAAAGGCACCAGAGAGAAGGTAAATATCTACTTCTATTGTAGGGTTCCCTCGTGAATCAAGAATCTCACGGGCGTGTACATTGCAAATTTCCATAATTACTTAAATATTTGATTGTGTATTATTAATCGCGTAGCATATATTCTATTGTGCTCACGACTCTTACAGTTTTAATTTGAGGGGTATTGGCATCTCGGTCGCTAATAGAGAATTGCCCTTGGCTTGCAGTTTTGATTTTTCCAAGTTTACTATTTGAGTCTATCGCAAATTTTTGGGCAGAAGCTCTTGCATTTTTTGTTGCCTCTTCTATCATAGAAGGCTTAATATCGTTAAGCAGAGTGTAAAGGTATTTAGTTTGATATTCATAATCCCCAGCCAAAAGAGCAACTCCTTTAGTAAGAAGTTCGGACTGGCTTGAGATTATTTGGCTAACAAGTTTTACCTTCTCTGATGTTACTGTTATTATACTTGTGATATTATAACGGTAATTAGCTGGTTGGCTTTGGTATCTCTCTGCATTCATGTCTATAATTGAAGGCGCCGATACATAAATTTCACTATCTTCTAACCCCTTTGATTTAAGATAAGTGATTATAGTCTCATTTTTTTGACTAATTGCTTTATATAGAGTAGGTAAATTATCTCCTATCTCTTTATATACAACTGGCCATATAACTTTGTTCGCTGGAACTTCAACTTGGGCAAGTCCTTTCACGTTAACTACTCTTTCATAAGATTTAAAAGAGACAACAGCGCTTTTTATAAATATTCCCAAAAATATAAGGCCTAGCATTATAAAGAGTCCAGGGAATAGAGAATTTTTAGAAATATTACTTACCATAATTTTTGATTAAATTTGTAAATTATATATGAGCCATGTTAAAAAGAATGTGCAAATTTAACAAAGCTATTTGAATTATATAGGTCAAAAAGAACAAAAATTAAGCCATGAAACAAATTCTAAAATTATTGTCAATCATAACAGTGACCATTTTTATATCTATACCTGGCTATACTCAAGGGAGCATAGGGTTACGAATTGTAAGAGGCAAGGTAGATACCGCCACTTCTCAGAGACACTACATTGTAGGCGTTGCTCAAAAGGACTCTAAGATTTATATTAATGATGCACCTGTAAAGCAGTATAAAACCGGCTCTTTTGCTGTGGAGTTGAAATTAAAAGAGGGTAATAATAGTGTAGATGTAAAAGCTGTGTATGAAGCTATTTTGCAAACAGAAAATTTTACTATCTACTATAAAGAGTCTAAACCTGTATTAACAGAAGTTACAAGTTCATATAATTTACCTATTGTTATTACTAAAAAAGGTGCATACCTTAATTATGGCGCTGGAAAAGATCGATTAGGGGGGGCTAAAATTAATTTTCTTGCCGAGGGTATCAAAATGGAGCTCATGGGCATAGAGCAAAATTTATACAAAGTTAAATTATCTGAAAACAGGTATGCCTACATACCTAAACAATTTGCAGAGATTTTGCCATTAGGAGAAAAACCTCCATTTTCGCTTACAGGTTCTTGGAGTGTTTCCAATATTGTATATGCCGATAGAGTGCAAGTTGTGCTAGAAGATAGACAACCATATATTATATATAGCGAGCCAGAATCTAATAGGTTAATTATAGATATTCACGGGGTGGCTTGTAACTCTAATTGGATTACACAATATCTTAATTTAGAGGCAATTGAATATGTACACCTAAATCAAAAAGAGTCTGACGTTCTTTCAGTAATAATTAAGCTTAAAGATAAGTACAGTTGGGGTTATTCAGTTGATTATTTGGAAAATACACTTGAAATAACAGTTAATCACACTCCTGCAATTTTGAGAAGTAAATCCAAGATAAAATCAAAAACATCTCTTGTAGGGTTGTATATTGGGTTAGATGCTGGCCATGGAGGTAGTGCCAATGGTGCTGTAAGCCCTTCGGGAATGAAGGAGAAAGAGCTAAATCTTGCAATGGCATATATGCTCAAAGAGGAGATAGAGAGTAGAGGCGGGAGAGTGCTTCTAAGTAGAACAGAAGATATTGATCTCTCTATGCAAGAGAGAAAAGAGATTTTCATAAATGCAGGTGTAAATATGGTTCTCTCTATACATTGTAATGCTGGTGGCTCTCCCTTGCGTCCAATGGGAACAAGTACCTACTACAGACATATTGAGAACAGACCCTTTGCACAGGTTGTACTTAAGAGGTTGCTAGAGCTAAATCTTAATAATTTTGGATTAATTGGCAATTTTAACTTTTCGTTAATTGCTTCTACAGAATATCCTGCAATTCTTGTAGAGACACTATTTATGAGTTCGCTTCCAGAAGAGGAACAACTTGCCTCCCCTGAGTTTCAAAAGAAGATGATGGCAAAGGTTGCCCTAGGATTGGAAGATTATATAAAAATGGTAAAGAACTCATTATAAATTAAAATCGAAGAATAAATTAAAAAGAGTAAATGAGCTTTAAACTATCGTCTAAGTTCAAGCCTACCGGAGATCAGCCAGAGGCTATAGAACTTTTATCTAAATATTTAAAAGAGGGTGTTAATGCTGCTACCTTGCTTGGTGTTACTGGCTCGGGAAAGACCTTTACTATGGCAAATGTGATTGAAAATTTACAGAGACCTGCTCTTATTTTAAGCCACAATAAAACACTTGCTGCTCAATTATATGGAGAGTTCAAATCTTTCTTTCCCGAGAATGCTGTAGAATATTTTGTCTCTTATTACGACTATTACCAACCCGAAGCCTACCTACCTACTACCGATACCTATATAGAAAAAGATTTAAGCATAAACGAAGAGATAGAGAAGCTTAGGCTCTCAACGTCTAGTGCGTTACTCTCTGGAAGAAAAGATGTAATTGTTATATCGAGCGTCTCTTGTATTTATGGAATTGGAAATCCAGAGGATTTTCATGCAAATACCATAAGTTTAAAGAGGGGAGATAAGATATCTAGAAGCAAGTTGCTTTATGCTTTGGTAGATAGTCTCTACTCTAGAAACGAGAATGAATTTAAAAGAGGAGTATTTAGAGTTAAAGGCGATACTGTAGATATCTTCCCTGCCTACGCCGATACATCTGTGAGGATTATTTTTTTTGGAGAGGAGGCCGAAAGTATAGAGTTATTCGACCCTGTAACTGGAGCACATATTAAAGAGATAGAGGAGATATCTATCTATCCAGCAAATATATTTGTAACCACAAAAGAGAGAATGAAAAGTGCAATCGTTCAAATACAAGACGATATGTTAAGCCAATTTAATTACTTTAATGAGATTGGAAAACCAGTGGAGGCCAAAAGACTTAAACAGAGAGTAGAGTATGACCTAGAGATGATTAAAGAGATAGGATATTGCCCAGGTATAGAAAATTACTCTAGATATTTTGATGGTAGAAAGCCCGGGATGCGACCGTTTTGCCTAATAGATTATTTTCCCGACAATTTTTTAACATTTATTGATGAGAGTCATGTAACTATACCACAAGTTAGAGCAATGTATGGAGGAGACCGCTCTCGTAAAGAGACTTTAATAGGGTATGGGTTTAGATTGCCTGCAGCAGCCGATAACAGGCCTCTTAAGTTTGACGAGTTTGAAGCAATATTAGGGCAGAGAGTATTTGTGAGCGCAACTCCTGCAGATTATGAATTAATTGTATCGGAAGGGCTTATAGTAGAACAGGTTGTGAGACCTACAGGATTGTTAGACCCACCCATAGAGGTGAGACCAACATTAAATCAGATAGACAATCTCTTGGAAGAGATAAGGATACGAACAGCCAAAG
>JBAYBU010000004.1:0-15375 GCA_041669105.1 Bacteroidales bacterium
CAATAACATTACCAGTAACACCAGCACGTTTCTTAGCTTCGTAACAGCAAAGCATTCCAGACTTTCCACCAGCACCAATAATAAGTACAGTGTCTCCCGGTTTCACCATTTTTGCTGTTTGTGCAGGAGCGCCAGCTACATCAAGGGCAGAAAGTGCTAAATTTTCAGGCATGTCTGTTGGAATTTTTGCATAAATTCCACTTTCAAAAAGAATAGCTTTACCATCAATGTCAACTTGATCTATATCGGGACGAATATCCTTAATCTTGTCAATTCTAAGAGGAGTTAATGAAAGTGACACTAATGTTGCTATTTTATCACCAACTTTAAGATCTGTCTTTCCAATAAGAGCATCTCCTATTTTTTCTACGGTTCCCAACAGCATACCACCCGATCCTGTAACAGGGTTGCGATGTTTTCCCTGTTTTTTAACAATATCAAGCATTATTTGAGCTATTTTCTCTTTGTCTCCTCCTGCTTGCTCTTCTATTTGAGTGAAGCTCGCTGAGTCTACATTTAATGTTTGAACATCTATAAGAATTTCATTGTCGAAAATCTCATCCATGTTATTGTCTATTTTATTTGCGGGTTGAGGGAGAACACCAATAGGTTCTATTACTCTGTGAGTTCCATATTTATTGCCCTTTTTCATTCTTTGTGATATTAAATTAGTGTAATTGAGATTAATTATTTTTTTGGTTTTAATCCAAGTATCTTTCTAGCTTCGGTTGGTGTTGCAATTTCACGGCCAAATTCACGTGCTATTCTAACAACTTTTTCAACTAGCTCGCCATTTGATTTAGCAAGAACTCCTTTAGATAGATAGACATTATCTTCAAATCCTACCCTTACATGCCCTCCATCTATAATTGCAGCTGCTGCAAGAGGAAACTCAAACCTACCTACACCAGCAACTGTATAAGTTGCATCAGCAGGTATACTCTCTCTCATGAATATAAAGTCACGGAGTTCGCCAGTTATTCCACCATTTACACCCATAACAAAATCAAAATGCATAGGTTTAATTATGAAACCTCTTTTATGAAGCCTTAATGCCATATCTATCATGCTTTTATCAAACACCTCAAGCTCTGGTTTAATCCCTCTTTCAATCATTTTTTCACCGAAATACTTAATGGTATTCTCGGTATTAATAAAAATTTCATCTCCACCAAAATTTAACGTGCCACAATCAAGTGTAGCCATCTCTGGATTTAATTCAATTGGTTGTAATCTTTCATCGTCTGTCATGCCAACAGCGCCACCTGTAGAGGGTTGTATAATAACATCTGGACACACCTTATAGATAGCATCCATAACCTCTTTGAAACGATTTTTATCTTGAGTTGGAGTGCCATCATCAAAGCGTACATGTAGATGAATAACACTAGCTCCTGCATCATATGCGCTTTTAGCTTCTCTAGCACACTCTTCTACAGTATAAGGGACAGCAGGGTTATGTTCTTTCAATACTTCGGCCCCACTGATAGCGGCTGTAATAATTAATTTCTCCATATTTTTTTTATTTGTTTTTTCTTTGACAATCCTTAGGTGTTATACAAGTTCCACTTGCTTTGCACACAATTATAGGCTCCTCTAACAAATCTGCAGCAGAACCCGAAATATCTGATCTAGGAACTATAACCTTTTTTGCCACGAATTCCATTTTTCTAGAACTGTTACCAGCCTTTACTATCTCTCCTGTAGCTTCTATAAAATCGCCTGCATAAACAGGGGCTAAGAACTCTACACTATCGTAGGCCCTAAAAAGCCCTTCGTCTCCATCTTGACGTATAAGCAACTCTGTTGCTACATCTCCAAATAGTTCAAGTAATTTAGCGCCATCAACAAGGTTTCCTCCATAATGGGCGTCTTTTAAGCTCATCCGAACTCTAATCATTGCATTTTGAGACATATCATAAAATTATTTAGTGAATATATAATCTACTAATACGGCAGGAGTATGTACGTTTTCTGGTAAAATAGAGCCGGTTTCTACCATCTCTTCTACCTCGGCAATTACTAAATCTGCCGACATTGCCATAATAGGGTTAAAATTTCTAGTTGTTCCTTTGTAATAAAGATTACCTATTTCGTCAGAAATAGATGCACCTACAAAAGAGATATTTGCTTTAAGAGGCTTTTCTAAAATAAAATCTTTGCCATCTATATTTATAATTTGTTTTCCTTTCTCTACGACAGTACCTAAACCGGTAGGTGTCAAGACACCTCCAAGCCCTGCACCTCCTGCTCTTATTCTCTCTACAAGGGTTCCTTGAGGTGAAAATTCAACCTCTAGCTTAGAGTTATTCATAAATTCAACTGCAGCTGAGTTTGAGCCTATATAAGAAGTTATAAGCTTTTTAACCTGTCCATTAGAAATTAATTTTCCAAGACCTTTATCGGCAAAAGCAGCATCATTGCAAATAAGTGTAAGGTTTTTTACTCCCGATGATGCCAATGCATCCATAATGGTGTTTGGGCCTCCATTTATAAGGAATCCACCAACCATAATGGTCATTCCATCTTTTACTTTTTCAACGATTTGACTCAGATTAATTGACTTATCCATTTTTTATAAAATTTGTAGATTAATACGAAAGATTCGATTTTGCAAAAGTACTAATTTTATGGAGTTAAAACAATAGATAATAACATATAATAGTAATAATATAAGATCTTTGCAAACTGCTTCTTGCTTAGTTGTACTAAATATCTTAATTTTGTGACGTTAACTTTTATTTATTGCAAATAGCTTTATATTAAAACATATAACATTGTTGTTATGTCGTAAAACAATAGTGTTATAAATCAAAATCAACCTTATGTTATTAAATTTTACATCAGTACAAACAGATGCTCTCAATTCTGCAAAAATTGATCAACATTTGTCTTCGCTAACATCATTGAATACCAATGAGCTGCTTTCATCTTTAATGGGAGTAGCTATCTCATTAGCTATGAAAGTGTTAATTGCCATCATTATATTCTCTATTGGGGCGTGGCTAATCAAAAAGACTAAAAGGCTAACAGAGAAAATGATGCATAAAAAAGATGTAGAACAATCTTTAAGAGGATTTATAATAAGCTTTATCTCTATTTCTCTTAACATACTACTTATCCTCACAATAATAGGTATACTCGGCATAAACACTACCTCTTTTGCTGCTCTGCTTGCAGCAGGTGGTGTGGCTGTTGGGATGGCTTTAAGTGGGACTCTACAAAACTTTGCTGGTGGAGTAATGATTTTGCTTTTCAAACCTTTTAAAGTTGGTGATTTTGTTGAAGCCCAAGGTTATATGGGAACTATACAAGAGATTCGTATTACTAATACTTTTATGACTACCCCAGACAACAAGATGATTATTGTGCCTAATGGACCTCTCTCTAATGGTATTATTAATAACTTCTCTAGAACTGGAGTAAGGAGAGTAGATTGGAGAATAGAACTCTCTTATGGTGATGATTTACAAAAGGCAAAAGAGCTAATATTGAATATGCTAAATGAAGATTCAAGGGTTTTAAAAGAACCAGCAGAGCCCTTTGCAGCTTTAGATAAAATGGGAGAAAGTGCTATTGTTATTGTTGCTAGAGCTTGGGTTAAAACAGAAGATTTTTGGAGCCTCTACTTTAAAATAAATGAAGATATATACACAAAATATCCAGAAAATGGATTCCGATTTGTATTCCCTCAATTAGATGTAAATATTAAGAAAAGTTAACTGTTCTTTTTTATTATAGGATTAGCGTAAATAGAGAGGAAAATCTGTTTTAACTCCTCCTTATCACCATCGAATTTAGATATTTTGTAGTTACAATAATCATTAAATGCAGTAAACTCTTTTTTTGTATAGTTATCTGAGTACTCAGAAGAGGAGTTTATTAAGTCAAACGCAATCATATTTGTTTTCCATATATGATATTTAGAGTAAATACGTGAATCAATAACCTCTGCAAGCCTTTTAAACTTTTCATTTTTCCCCATTGATGCACAAAAAGATAGCTCCTCTTTTTTTATGGGGTCACAAAAATGAATATGGATATTTCCTTTATATTGCATTATGCCTGTAAGAATACTATTAAGGTCTTCTCCAGGATGTTTTTTGTATTTAGTTCTTTGTGATATATATAACTCTCTAGCTTTCAAAAAATCACATGGCTCATATTCATAAGAAATAGAGACAGGAGTAATTGATAATTCTAAAAAGTCATTTTCAAAATTACCAGAACCACTCATGTCCAACATTTTTAAAAGACCTTGCTCGGTTATATCTACTCCATCTTTAGTTCTTCCGTTTCTTTGAGCTATCCATACAGAAGATCTTTTAGTGGATATAGAATTTCTAATATACTCCGATAAAAGTAGAGATGAATTATACAACTCTCTAGGATTTGTGCTCCTTACCACTTTAATCATTTTATTAGATCTTGCTACATCCTCCATAAAAGAGTCGGTAATTAAATTATCTCCAACAGCCATCTCAGAAGTTGTAAGATTATTAATAAACAAAATTACTTGAATCATTGCAGAGTCTAATAGTATATCTCTGTGATTGGAGACAAATAGCTCTCTCCTATTTTCAGATATTTTTTCTTGACCCGAATATGTCAACTCTTTTGCTGTGTCAGAAACAATTTTCTGGATTGCATGTAGCATAACTTTAGATTGGAACTCATCTACACTATTGAGTGAATAGATTAAATCCTTTAGCATTTTTGGACTTTCATTGGGAAAAAGAAATGCCGAGATATCTTTTAAAATTGGATTAGCTGCAATTCTAGCAAGAGCAGGTGCCTCCTCTTCTCCAGTATAAGGTCTAATATCTTTAAACTTATCTTGAACCATTATAAATTTCGTTTAAGAACAAAGTTAAAAAAATATTAATAATCTAACCTAACCTAACAAACCTTTTAAAGATAAGCAACAATGAACACAAATTTTCTTTTATGCATCTAAATTATATCTATTATAAATATCTCTCCCTTCGGCAGTATATGCATGCAAAATCCTTTCTTTGTATGCCTGTTCTACTTTTGAGCGAACCATTTTCATAGTAGAATTTATCATTTTATTTTGCTCGGTAAATGGCTCCTTTGCAATAATAAAAGTAGAAGGGAGCCATCTTTCTGGAAACATTCCGGCAAATTCACCACCACTTTTATATCTAGCAACATCTGCTTCTACAGCATCAACTAACTCTTTTGATTTAAATTTAGTTCTATCGGCTACAATAATAGCTATTGTATATGGTGATTGATTATTATAAAGCATAATTTGTTGAATTATACTAGAGTTACCTGTAATAGCCTCTTCTATTCCTTCGGGTGAATACTTCTCTCCGTCACTTGAGATAAGTAAAGATTTATACCTCCCTTGTACATATAGAAAACCATCTTCATCCATATATCCTAGGTCTCCAGTATGTAACCATCCATCTACAATAGTTTCTAAAGTAGAAAGTTCGTTTTTCCAATATCCTGCCATAACGTTCTCTCCTTTAATAATAATTTCACCAGGAACCCCTCTCTCCATCTCTTCTCCTTGAGAATCTATAATTTTAAGCTCCATGGGAGAAACAAGAATTCCAGAAGACCCAAGTTTGTGTTTATCAGGCGTATTTGTAGAGATAACAGGAGTTGCCTCAGAAAGTCCATAACCCTGAAACATTGGAATACCTATTGCATAATAAAATTTTTGCATCTCAATATCTAGTAATGCACCACCTCCAACAAAAAACTCCAAATCTCCACCCATAGCTCCTTTCACCTTTGAAAAAATGAGTCTATCGGCAAGTTTAACAAAAGGGTATAAAATAAAAGAGAGTCCCGATCCTCTATTCCAGCCTTCTTTATTATATCTATAGGCTACTTTAAGGGCAAAATTAAACAAGCCTTGAGTAGTTTTTCCTTTAACTCTCACACTATTTTCTATGTTTTTCCTAAAACTTTTTGCAAGAGCTGGTACCGATAAAAGTATGTGTGGCTTAACCTCTTTAATGTTCTTAGGTATATTTTTTAAAGTTTCTAGAGCTGTTTTGCCTACCTGTACAGTAGCAACAACAGACCCAGTAGCAATCATTATATAAAAACCCACAACATGTGCAAAACAATGGTCTAATGGTAATATAATTAGCATTCTCCAATCTGTAGGTATAGACATGCATGAGAGAGCCTGCTCTACATTTGCAGTGTAATTTCTATGAGTCAATATTACTCCTTTGGGATCAGCAGTTGTACCAGAAGTATAAGTAATGGTTGCAATATCGTTGTTATTAATAGATTGTGATATTTTATTAAATAATTTTTGATTCTCTTTCAAATACTCTTTACCCCTCTCTATCACATCTCCAATAAAAATCTCGTCTTTTTCATAAAAATCCATTTTGTCAAAAACGACTATTCGTTTAAGAAACTTTAGCTCTTCTTTAATTTTTCTAATTTTTATAAGCTGTATTGAAGAGACTAAAAAGGTATCTACTTCGGCATGATTAAATCGAAATAGAAGATCGCTATTCTCTTCTATTTTTATTGATACTGGAACATTAATACCTCCAGCATAGAAAATACCCAGCTCACTTAAAATCCAATAATTTCTGCCTTCAGAAATGATCGAAGCGTGAGCTCCTTTGCCAAAACCCATTGAACAAAGCCCCGCTCCAATTTGTTTTGCGATTGACTTAGACTCTTCATAAGTTGTTGGTAAAAAACTATCTTTTACCTTTTCTAGAAGTAGAGTTTTATTTGAATAATTTGCAACAGACTCTTCAAAGAGGTTAATAATTGTTCTTTTTTTCATAATAAATTGGTTTTAGTATAGCAAAAATAGATAATAAATGTTCAAAAGTTGTTCTCCATACCTAAAATTGTTTCGCGATAAGGAAATTAACTGGCACCTTTCGCTTACTCCTGAGCTTTTAAACAAGGCTCAAGAAGAAGATAAACTTCTCTTTCTTCATATTGGGTACATAAGTAATATAGTAGTAAGAGAGTCTTCTGAGCTGCTTTTTTCTAATAAAGAGATACAGAAAATCCTTAATGATAACTTTATTTGCATAATTGAAGACAAAGAAGATAAACCCGAATCTTTTCTACTAGCATTAGACCTCCTTTTTCTAAATCAAGATTTCTCTTATGGTCCCATGAATATTTTTATAATGCCAAATAGAAAACCTATTATAGCTTTTTCTGACTGTGATGCAGAGGGTTTTATAGAGTTGGCTAATTCATTACTCCTTGCTAAAAGTGAGAAAAGAGATAAGTTGGAACAACTATCCAATGCCCTATCGGAAAGAGCTTTGCATACTGGCGTTATATCTAACGTAGAAGTTGATTCCGAAATTTCAATTGATATTTTAAAAAAATATATAGATCTATGGTTCAAAAACATGTTTAGCAAAGGTTTTATGTATAAGCTTAAGCCCTTTACGCCTAACCCATCTAGCTTATATACCATAATTGAATATCTTAGTTATAACAACGATAATGAGTACTCATCAATAATTGAAGATATATTGGATCATCTCCAGTATTCTGCTTTATTTGACCCTATAGAGGGTGGATTTTTTTGCCAAGCAAAAGATTATTCTTGTATAGAAGCTCTTTATGAAAAAACTTTAGAAGAAAATAGTCAATTCTTATTACTCTATTCGGCGGCATATAAATTCTTTGGCAAAGAGTCATATAGAAAAACAGCGTATATGACTTATAGCTTTATAATAGACCAATTGAGTAACGAAAAAAAGGGATTAATTAACTCTACAACTATTACAGGAAAATTAGAAGATGTTGTTTACTATTCATGGTCTATAAATGAGCTCTCTATTCTTTTTCCCGATAGATATTCAGAAATAGCCATTGCTTTAGGCATGGATATGACATTGAATAGAAAGAAAAAACAGATACCTATAAGATTTGCAGATACTTATGCCATTATATCTAAAGAAGAAATTGAGAAGCTTCAATTAAGAAGAAAGGAGCACAGAGGCTACTTTAAAGATATAAGAGCTATCTCATCTTCAAATGCAATTGCTGTCTCTTCTATTGCAAAAGCATCTAGATATCTTAAAGACGATTCTCTTTACACAAAAGCTGTAGAAATTTTTGAATTTATCATCTCTAATAACATAAATAAATCAGATAATAGATTATATCGCTACACTTGTTTAACAGATACATATCTTTCTGGCTATTCGTCTGATTACGCACATTTTATTGAAGCATCATTAGATCTATATAAAATTAGAAAAGAAGAGGGGTATTTAGATATAGCTATTGAGTATACTCAATTTGTTTTAGAAAATTTTTATAAACCTCAAAATGGAATGTTTAGCAAGTCCGAAAAAAACTCCGATTACAATATAGTTCCATTTAGAAGAGAGTCTAACATAGATTTAATTAAACCCTCGGCAAACTCTGTTATGGCTGGGAACTTACTATCTATTTTTGAGATAACTAAAGACAATCAATATCTTAAAATTGCACATAAACAACTTAATAATATAGTTCCTAACCTTTTAAAATCTGGCCCTATGTTATCTAACTGGGCCCATAAAATTTTAAAATTAATATACCTAGATTCAAATCATATTTCTGAATAAGATAGAGCTATCTCCATAACTTAAAAATCTAAAATCTTTAGATAACGCATAGTTGTAAATATCTTTCCACTTTTCACCAGTAAATGCTGCAATCAGCAGTAATAAAGTACTTTGTGGCTGATGGAAATTTGTAATTAAAATATCTACTATTTTAAATTTATACCCTGGAACTATTATAATTTCTGTTTTCCTCTCTACTATTTCTACATTATTACTCTCCATCCAGCTAAGCAAACTATTAAGTGACTCTTTTATTGATGGATTTACTCTTTGGCTATATGGTTCCCACTGAGTTACATCACTAGGGTATCCCTCCTTTAAACATTTAACCCCCAACCAGTAAAGACTTTCTAGAGACCTGGCTGTTGTAGTTCCTACAGATATTATTGGCTTATTATTAGAAAGATGCTCTAGCAATTTTTTAATAAGTTGTATTGATATCGAGAAAGGCTCAGAGTGCATTTTGTGATCCTTAATTTCATCTGATTTTACAGGTACAAAAGTACCTGCACCAACATGTAAAACTATTTGAGCTAATTCTATCCCTTTTTTTTCTATGTTACTAAGCACTCTATCAGAAAAGTGTAATCCTGCAGTAGGCGCCGCTACAGAGCCTTTAATTTTAGCGTATAATGTTTGGTACCTCTCCTTATCTTCTTTTACAATATCTCTTTTTAAGTATGGTGGTATAGGAACTTTACCACAAAGTTCCATTACTTGAGAGAAAGTATGGCCACCTTTCCAGGTAAAATTGACAATATATTTATCACTGATTTTTTCTTCTAAACTAGCTCTTAAATCTAAGGCTAAAAGATTAGTTTGATCTCCGAAATCAAAGAGAATTTCATTTTTTTTCCATTTTTTAGCATTTCCTACAAAAGCAAGCCAACTGCAAGAACTAGTAGAGGCAAACGAATTAAAATACTCAATAGGATCATGTGGCTTAAGACAAAACACCTCAATGTGAGCACCTGTTTCTTTTTTAAATAATAGACGAGCAGGCACCACTTTAGTATTGTTAAAAATCATTAATGAATTACTAGGTAACAACTCATCTAGGTTAGAAAATTTACCATCCTCTATAATATTGTTCCGAAATATTAAAATTTTAGAATCATCTCTTTGCTCGAGTGGGAATTTCGCAATCTTATTTTCGGGGAGTATATAATTATACTCCTTTAATTTAATAACAGGCTCCACAGTCAATTATTTTTACAAAAGTATATAAATATGCTCTAAAGATAAAATTGATCAAATTCATATGTCTGGTTACATTTGTAAATGACAAAAGTAACTACTGCTGCTTACATTTGTAATCAAAGTTCCTCTCTTTGATGCTTTTGTAACTAATATCAGTATCGGCTATTAATCTTACATAGAATTTATCTATAAGAGATGTATAATACTAATATCCAATTATTTATAGTAGTTATATAAACCTTTTTTAGAGCATATATAACCATTTTAATCTCTCTTTGCATTATATAGTAACAATAAGGAGCCTTTCAATTTGTATCTACTTATATATCAGTTATAACTGATAATTTAACTAAACTTCTACTATAGTATCGTCTCTCTATTAATATTTCAATAACTAAATGCTCTATATGAGGTTTTTAATACCTATTATACTTTTACTGAGTTACAGTTGTAATCTACATATCTGTTACAAATGTAACCAAATAATTGATTACATTTGTATAATTAAAGTTTACAAAAATGAAAGATCGTTTACAGCGTTTTTTAGAGCTTGAGCAACTAACTCCAGCAAAACTTGCCGATATATTAGATGTGCAAAGGTCTGGATTATCACATATTCTCTCTGGCAGGAATAATCCAGGATTCGACTTTATTAATAAGTTACTTACAAAGTTCCCCTCTTTAAACTCCGAATGGCTTATTACAGGTAAAGGGAGAGTGTACAAAGAGTTTGAAAATTTACAAATTGATAAAAACAACAGATTGTTACATGAGCAAGAAGCTTCTAGATCTCTTTTTTCTATTGATAGTGAGAGTGTTAAACCCATTTTAAAGGAAGAACAACTCCCAGAGAAGCCAATATTTGAAGATCAACCCACAGTGGATAGCAAAAACAAGACTCTTAAGAAGGTATTAATGATCTATTCCGACAACTCTTTTACAGAGTACTTTCCTGGAGAAGATAAATAATCTTATTATTGCTATATTTGCATGAAATATTCGGAATGATGTTTAAAATTTTGAAACCTATTCTTTTCTCTTTTTCACCAGAAACAGCTCATAATATTATTGTAAACTTACTCAAGTTTATAAACTTTCTACCCTTCTCGGGTTGGATGTTGAGGGTTATATATAATTATAAAAGTCCTAAACTTGAGAAAGAAATTATTGGGCTTAAATTTCCTAACCCAGTGGGACTAGCAGCTGGGTTTGATAAAAATGGTGAAATCTTTAATCAGTTGGGGAATTTGGGTTTTGGGTTTATAGAAATAGGCTCTATTACCCCTAGAGAACAGATAGGCAATCCAAAACCAAGATGTTTTAGATTAGTAGAAGATAAAGCCCTTATTAACCGAATGGGTATCAATAATAGAGGCGTTAAGTATGCTGTATCTAAACTAAAGAGTAGGAAACCTGGTCTTATCATTGGAGCAAATATCATAAAAGGTACTTCTACCCCTAATGAAAAAGCATCATTAGATTATGAGAAAAGTTTTGCACAACTATATGATTTTGTAGATTATTTTGTAATAAACGTCTCTTGTCCAAACGTAAAAGGGATAACCAATCTTCAGGACATTACTGCTTTGTCAGAAATAATTGATCGTGTAACTACACTAAGAAAATATTACGACGAATATAGACCAGTACTACTAAAAATATCTCCCGATCTTACTTACGAACAGTTAGATGAGATTATAGGCCTTATTCTTGTTTCGGGTATAGATGGAATTGTAGCAACTAATACAACTACTACGAGAGATAATTTAAAAACAACTTCAGAAAAGGTAAAATTACTGGGAGATGGTGGTTTAAGTGGAGCTCCGCTATTTAATAGAAGCCTTGATATGGTTAAATATATATTCGACAAGACTAAAGGATTGCTTCCAATAATCGCTGTAGGAGGTATTATGACTCCACAGCAAGCAAAAGAGATGTTAGACTCAGGAGCTTCACTTATTCAGATATATTCTGGTTTTATATACAACGGCCCAGGGTTTGTCAAAAAAATACTTAAATATCTAAATAAGTCTAATTAAATATGGTAGAAGCTTGTATCTGCACAATAGGAGATGAAATTTTAATAGGGCAAATAGTTGACACTAATTCTGCCTTAATATCCAGAGAATTAAACAGTATAGGAATAAAAATTGGCTCAATAGTATCTATTGCAGATGATTCAAAGCAAATCGTATCTATTCTAAGAGATCTAACGGATAAATATAGCATTGTTATAGTAACTGGTGGCTTAGGCCCTACAAAAGATGATATTACTAAAATAGCACTAGCACAACTTACAGGCGCTTCGGGATTCACTTTTAGCCAAGATCAATATAGACATATAGAAGAGATATTTGCCAAGAGGGGAATGATTGTAACAGAACTTAATAAAAATCAAGCAATGGTGCCTAATAACTGTAGAGTTATTCCCAATAAAAGAGGTACTGCACCCGCAATGGTGTTTGATTTACAAAGCAATCAAAAGGCTTTACTATTTTCTCTACCTGGCGTTCCTTTTGAGATGGAGTACCTCCTACCCGCTGTAATAGAAGTTATTGAAAATGAATTTGTTTTAGAGAGTATCACTCACAAAACCATTGCAACTTTTGGAATGCCCGAATCTACTCTTTCGGATTTTCTAAATGATTGGGAAGATAATCTACCTAAAGATATCAAATTAGCCTATCTACCAAACCCAGCCTTAGGAATAAGATTAAGACTCTCTGTATATAATGGCAGTAAAGAAGAGTCTATTAAAAGAATCAGTCATTACGCCAAGGAACTTAAGTCTCTTCTAACAAAAGAGCTCTACTATGGAGAAGATACCGATACGCTAGAAAGTGTCATTTCACAAAACTTGAGAAAAGCCAAAAAGAAAATAGCTGTTGCCGAATCGTGTACAGGAGGGAGAATCTCTTCTCTTATTACATCAATCCCTGGCTCATCCGAAATATACAATGGAGGAGTAGTATCATACAGCAACAATTCAAAAATTTCTATCTTGGGTGTAAAAAAAGAGACTTTAGAGAACTATGGAGCAGTGAGCATACAGTGTGCACAAGAGATGGCAGTGGGCGCAAGAGAAATTTTCAAGAGTGACTATGCAGTAGCAACCACTGGTATTGCTGGGCCTTCTGGAGAGACCAATGAAAAACCTGTTGGCACCATATATATTTCTGTTGCTGGGCCTAAAACAAACCATACAATGGAAGCCCATTTTTTTGGAGATCGAGAGAGAAATATCGTTAGATTCTCTTCTGAAGCACTCAATTTTGCGAGAAAAATTCTTGAGGAAGAAATTTAGATTAATTGTCTAATAACCAACAGATGCAACATAAGTATTACATTTTATAAAAAGCCTATCATTAACTCTAATTAACACCTCTATGAAAAAACTAACTTATTTAATATTAATTACTTGTACTATGCTTAACAGTTGTACTAACAAACTTAGCGACACAGTCAAAATAATTACAGAATGTGACATTATGTTTACCGCTCTCTACCCAGAGAATGAACCTGGAGCTGCAGTTTTAATAATGAAAGGAGACTCTATTATATTCGAAAAAGGATATGGAATAGCAGACATGGAAACTATGACTCCAATAGATGGTAACACCTTTTTTAATATAGCATCTGTATCCAAGCAGTTTTCTGCTGTGGCGCTCATGATTCTTGCACAAGAAGGGAAACTCTCTTTAGACGACACTGTAGATAAGTGGTTTCCCGAATTTAAATCTCCATTAATGTCTAAGATAACATTGAGACATTTGTTATCACACACATCTGGAATTCCAGACTCGCGAGACAGAACAGACAGGAATTTTGTTTTAACATCTACTGACACTCAATCGTATGCCTATATCTCACATTTAAAAGAATTAAACTTTGAACCAGGCACAGACTATGAATATATGAACCCAACGTTCCAGCTCATGTACACTATTATTGAGAAAGCTTCAGGTAAAAACTTCGACTCATTTATGAGAGATAGAATTTTCACTCCTATAGGAATGGAAGAAACCACATATTTTGAAGCAGATAAATTTATCCCACGTATGGCTCATGGTTATCTTTATAATAAAGAGACTAAAGTATATGATGAGTTTGATTATGGAGAAGAGTCTTTTTTTGCCTCTAAAGCAGATGGGGGGCTTTACACCTCTGTAAGAGAATTTACTAAATGGGAAAAGGCGTTGCGAGATAATTTATTAATATCTCAAGAGGCAAAGGAAGAAGCTCACACTCCTAAAATAGAGATAAAAGAGACTCCTCATAATTATTATGGCTATGGATGGTATATAGAGCAAAGGCCAGATTACCCAGTTAAGGTATACCACACTGGAGATAATGGTGGTTTTCAAATATACGCTGGAAGATATCCAGAGCAAGAAATTTTATATCTTATATTTTCTAATCGAAACGATAGGGACAGGGAACATACCGCATACGAAATGGATAAAATATTTAAAAAAGAGGGATGGCTTTAGCCTCCCCTCTTTTTTCTTAACAACTAACAAAATCTTAAAAAGATTCTTTATTTTAAAAGTCTTAGGAAATTCCCCCCAAGAATTAATTTGATATCATCATCGGAATATCCTCTTGTTTTAAGTTCTTTAGTAATAATAGGAAGCTTATCTACACCCTCTAATCCTTCAGGCGTAACCTCAATGCCATCATAATCAGAACCAATCCCAACATATTTGGCGCCTACTAATTTAACTACATGGTCTATGTGATCTACAACTTCTGTAAATGATGGTCTCGGCAAATCATTCATGGCCTTTTCTGCTGCTCTAAACTCTTCTCTGTGTTTAGCAGGATTTCGCTTAAATTTCTCTTCGGCTTGGTCAAAAGCATCACATAAAGGCCAAAACTTTTCGCCGTAATCACTGTTAAGAAATGGAGGATAAAAGTTAATTTGTATAACTCCATCTTTTGCTGCCAAATCTTTAATCATTTGATCTGTAAGGTTTCTTGGGTGGTTTGCAATTGCCCTACAGCAAGAGTGTGTTGCTACAACTGGTTCTGTAGAATATTTGAGCACATCGTAAAAAGAGTCGTCAGAAATGTGAGACACATCTACTAACATTCCCAAGCGATTCATCTCTTTAACAACCTCTATTCCAAAAGGACTCAAACCGTTCCACCTTTTTTCTTTAGGTGCACAAGAGTCGCAAATTTCATTATTTGCAGCATGAGAAAGTGTCATGTATCTTATTCCCATGTCATAAAAAAGCCTCAAAAGGCTAAGATCTTTTTGAATTGGAGATCCATTTTCCATACCCAAGAAAACAGAACCAAGACCATTCTCCCTATTTTCCAGCGCTTCTTGTGCATCTAATGCAAAAGCAACTTTGTCACTATTTGCTTCTACAGAGTCGTAGGTTCTTGATATTAGTTGTAAAGCTCTCCTGGTGGAAGCATCGGGTTCTAAACTACCCGATGTATAGATTGCAAAGAAAACTGCATCTAGCCCACCCTCTTTCATTCTAATAAAGTCGAAATGACCTTTGCGTAATCTCTTACTTAAATTGGAACCATTTATTAAAGCCAATGGAGTATCACAGTGAGAGTC
>JBAYBU010000005.1:0-15373 GCA_041669105.1 Bacteroidales bacterium
CTTCTGAAACTGCTAAAAGAGCATTACCATATTGATTAGAAGATAGTAACCTACTATATACAGAGATAACGGCAGCTTCAATCCCTTCTTTTGATTTTAGAGCAATAGAGGAGTCTATAGATTGTTTTGGATTTACTTCTAATATTTTATCACAACTTGCAATAAGAATAATAAGAATCAATCCTAGTAAATAAATTTTTCTTGTCTTCATAATTATGTTTTTACAAAAGATATATTATAATTATTAATATTGAACTACAGGCCAATGTGAACACTCATATTAATGGATTTCATCAATGGTATAGCACCAGTGTTTTCTGTATTATACTCAGGATCGTACCCAGAAAATTTGGTTATTGTAAATATGTTATTTGCCTGAAATTTTATTGTAGCATACGCTAAGTTTAAACTTTTGATATATCTTTTTGGGATATCATAGCTCAGACTTAAATTTTTTAAGCGGATGTATGATGCATCTTCTAGGTATCGAGTAGATGCCAAATCTCCACGTGACGAACCAGCTTCTGCAGCACCATCGTAAGGCCTAGGGACAGTTGTAATTTGGCCAGCTTCTGTCCAACGGTTATCATAATACCACTGTAGAGTATTAATATTTGAATCTCCTTTTCTTCCTAATGTACGTCCCATATTGTTATATAGTACCCTTCCATAATCATATTGGAAGAAGATGTCAAGTGTAAAGCCTTTATAGGAAAATTTATTGTTGAATCCACCAAAACTATTAGGCATACCATTGGGGAGTCCGTATGGTGCATAGTCATCACCTTTCATTGCTGTAGGTCTGTAGGTTGGATTCCCATTTGCATCATACCAAAATGCCTTACCTGTAGCTGGGTTTACACCCGCGTATTGAGTATTAACATGGGTTAACAAAGAGTACCCAACTCGTATACCCTCGTTACCTGGTAGTACTGTGTGACCGTCGTAGAGTTTTGTCACTTCATTTTTTTGAAATGTAATATTGAAGCTACTATGCCATTCGAAATCGTTACGATCTATTATGCGAGCACCAATTTCGAGTTCTACTCCTTTATTGGTTAATTCTCCTAAATTTTGAGTAATACTGCTGTAACCACCAGCCCATACAACAGGCTTACTTAATAAAAGATCTTTGCTATTTCTCTGATATACTTCTAAAGCACCTGTTAACTTGTGGTTTAAGAGAGAAAAATCTATCCCTATATTGTATGTTGAGTTTCGCTCCCATCTCAAATTCCTATTCCCTAAAGAGTTTGACGATATACCTGGCTCTCCATCATAAGCTGGCCCTCCCCCGTATAATGAGCGAGAAGCAAAGTTTCCAATTTGGTCATTCCCTGTTTCTCCATAGCCAACACGTAATTTGAGCTGATTAACCCATCTTATATGATTTAAAAAACTCTCTTCTGCCATGTCCCAACCAGCAGATATTGCTGGAAACAGACCAAATTTACTATCATCACCAAAGCGAGATGACCCATCGTATCTTAAAATTCCAGAGACCATAAACCTTTTACCATAAGTGTAGTTTGCTTGTATAAAACTACCTAATCTTTTATATCCTGTCCAAGAACCAGAAGCTTCAGTTACTAATGCTGCAGATTGCATCTGTTTAAATTGAAATGTTGGGAAGCCTTGGGCACGGCGAGAGGCAGATTCTCTTGAATATGAAAAATATTCAATACCAGCTAAAGACTTTAATCTATGCTCGCCATTTAGTTTAGGCTCATAAGTAACCACATGAGTATTAGTAAAGGAGATAGGTTTGTCTTCCCACTCATATAAAACACCTTTTGATTTGTAGGCGTCAGATGTTCTTGGATCATAGTATCTTTTTGATTCTTGGTCACGATAATCTAATCCAAAAACTAATCTGTATGATAAGTTATCAAGTATCTGATAGCTTAGTTTTAGGTTAGCTAAAAGACTGTTGTTTTGATCTGTATGCTCATTGAATAACGAAGAGTGAATTGTATTGTTTTTAAATGTACCTGGGAAACCAGCGAAATCTACATTTAACTCACCATTATCTAAATAGATAGGTATAAAAGGCAACATCATAGGGGTTGCATAAGCAGGAGCAGAAAACTGGGTAGTTGTACCCTGTGCTCCTAGCGGACCAATTTGCTTGACAGTTGATAGGTTAACTGTAGAGCTTAAGTTAATTTTATCACTTAATTTATTTGCATAGTTAAAATTTACTGTCCCACGTTTAAAATTAGATGCTACTATTGGACCATCTGTATCTTCGTATCCTACTGCTACTCTAAACTGGCTCCTCTCATTCCCACCATCTACCGAGAGATCGTATTTATGTGATATTCCTGTCCTATAAGCTGCATCTTGCCAATCATAGGTAGGGAGCGAGGCAATTTCTTCGTCGGTCATATCCAATGGGAGTTGTGAAAGCCTTAATACCTACTGCCGTACTCTTTGATCTGTCCAACCTGGAGATCTCCTATTTCCCACAGCTTCAAAACGAGCATTTAAAAAGTCTTGAGAAGAGAGTACATCTAATAATTTAACAGGACTTACTTGCCCAAAACGATATGAAAAATTGACATTTGTTTTGCCAGCTCTTCCTCTTTTAGTAGTGATTAACACTACTCCATTTGCGGCCTGTGCTCCATAGACAGAGGCGGCGGCAGCATCTTTCAAAACCTCAATAGAAAGTATGTCGTCAGGATTAATTGTAGATAGAGGGTTGGTAGAAATTGCATGTGATGTAGCTTGTGAGTTGAACACAACCCCATCTAATACATAAATAGGATCATTCCCTGCCGAGATTGATCCTGCTCCTCTGATTCGTACTCTAATGTCTGCTCCTGGAATACCCGTACTAGACTGGATATTTACTCCAGCCATACGGCCCTGCATTGCACCATCTGCTGAGCTAGATACAGAGGCACTTAATTCGGCAGGTTTAATTGCAGAGATAGCACCAGTAATTTCTCGTTTTGCTTGACTAGCATAACCAGTTACAATTACCTCGTCTAAGTCACTTATCAACTCTTTCAGTTGCATGTTAATGATAGCTCTATTTCCTATTATAGTCTCTTTAGTTTCATATCCAATATATGAAAATACAAGAATAGCATCTCCATCTCCATCAGCTTTTAATACGTATTTACCGTCTAAATCGGTAGAGGTCCCTTTACTGGTACCTTTAATGTGAACTGTTGCACCAATTAATGGCTCTCCTGACTTATCAGTTACTGTACCACTAACATCAATAACTTGTTTTTGATGGTTAGTTACATCGTTAGATGCATCCTTTAAACTCGTACTAGATGCTGTATAGCTTTGAGCTAAAAACAAAATAGAAATAAGTAGTAATTGAAGTAGTTTTTTCTTCATAATTCATGGTTTTACATTTTAATTATTTAAGTTTCTTTATTAGATAGCTCTTTATTATTTTTCCTTAATAGGGAAATAACTTTGTCTAATTAAGTCTTTTAGGTCTCTAAAGGGGCTTTCGGGGTTTAAGTGTTTTTCGAGATATTTATATACCTTTAATCTCACTTCTTTAGCTCCATAACTATCAATCCTATCAAAGTGATGTCCGCCCGGAAAGTCTTCATAAATTTGATAATCAAATTTTTTATTATTTGCCTTTAATGCACTTATTAAATGCTCAACTTCTTCTATTAAAACATCATCGTCATTTGTGTTTGCATGTATTAATAGTGGTGTTTTAAGCTTATGTGCATTGAATGCAGGAGATCTTCTTCTATACTCTTTTACATTTTGAAAAACTTCTTTTCCAATATGATAACTTGCAGAAAAGAGCCTTCTGTAAGAGTCGTTCATGTAACCTAAACGCATTATTAGATCACTTACAGGTACACCAGCATAAGCAACTGTATAACTATCTGGATAATTGAAAACATTCAACAGAGCATGCATCCCTCCATGGCTCCATCCCATAATGCCAACCCTGTTTTTATCTAAAAAGTCGTAGTTTTCTAACATATAATCTCTACTTGCCTTAGAGTCATCTATCTCCAGTGCTCCATAATCTATTTTCTGTTGAAACCCTTTTCCGTATCCTGTACTTCCTCTGTATTCAGGTGCAACAATAACATAACCTTGAAGTATTAACTCCTTTACAACATGGATGTTGCCAATGCCAAAATTACCATGCACACCTCCATGTGGGAAAACTATTAATGGATATTTTTTATTTAAATCTATATTGTTTGGGATAAAGACATAAGACCAAAAGACAGTAGGATTCCCAACTCCTTTACCTGTTGAGTTAGTGGATTTTGATGGAGGTCCAGTCATTCTTACCTTATCTACATAAGCGAAATCTTCTAATCTTTTTACCCAGTTAATATCATCAATTTGTTTTAATATTTTATCATGGGTGTACTTTAAGTTTGATACTTGGTTACTTAAACTGCTTATCTTTTTTTCTAAATCTTCTAGAGTTTGAGCTTTTAATAAAAAAGGAGATAGAATAAAGATAAACAGAATTACTAGGGTACTATTTAACTTTATTTTTCGACTATTGTCTCTTTTGTTATTCGATTTCATATTTTATGTCTTTTATCTTATATGAGATTAATATTTAAGTTTATAAAGATTATTCAAAATCAATTTCATAGAATATCTGATGTTTATTTTAAAAAAATCAGCTATTGGGTTACAGTTGATAAGAGTCCCCAGCCGAGAGTATCCGCACAATGAAAATAGGTGGAGTCTCTTCATTGGCAAAGTCGTTATAGGGCTCATAAACTATAACCTTACTTTCACCAATTACGTCAAATGTGTTGTTTGGCTTGACAATTATTGCTGTGGTCTCATCTATACCAATACCTCTTGTTCTTGGATTATCAAGTAGCACAGAAAGGAGTGTATTATTCCTTTTCCTGTATAAAAAATGTTGATGTATAACTACATTTTCCATAAATCCAAAACCATCAAGTGTTATAACATTCTCTTTTTCTAATGTAACGAACCTTTCTCTTTCGGGCTCAATAGGCTTTCTTCCACCGCCTATCATTATCTTGCTCATCACTGCAGCTCCTGCACTAGTCCCACCTATAGTCCCTCCTTCTTTGTAAAATGTGTGAAGTCTATTTAAAAACTCAGACCCATTTAGGTATTCAGCCAGCCTAGCTTGGTGCCCACCAGAGAAAAAAACTAGATTTGCTTTTGCCAACTTATCTAAGTTCTCTGGGTTATCTATCTCTTCCTTTTTACACAGTAAAATTTCTGACGAAGTGGCCCCTAATTCTAAGAACTTTTCTTGTTGCAGCATTCCAGTGCTTCCTGGTGCTCCTGGTGTTTTATTAGCTTGGGGGATAACGAGTACATGCTTATCTTTATCTCCTGCCAACTCCATAAATTTTTGCCACATATAATCGGGGATGACTCCTCCACCAATTATAAATAGATTCCCAGTTGCATCTGAACTATACTCGTTATAATGGGCAATACTCGAACTTGCCTCATTATTAGGGCTATTAACAGAGCAACTCAATTGGATTGTAAAAATTACTATAAAAATTAGTGCTTTTTTCATTTTTAATAATTTGTTTGAAGTGTTATTTAAAATTTAGGTTGCGAATTCCAACTAGAATTTATCTGTGTTTTTTCATTAATCAATAGGTGATTAAGCAATTGTCTAGCTTATTATATCTAATATCTATATTATATCTGTATTTTATTCTTTTTAAGCTATCAGATGTATATAAATATGACGATTGGCTAAAAGAAAAGGGTAATTAAATTTTTGTTATTCATAACAAAAAATCATTTGGCGATGACTTGGCGTAACACACTCACTATCTAGTAGTTCACTTTTCTAATACCCTAAAAAAAGGCCTATTAGAAAAGCTATACTGCTGATAATCAGCTCTTCCCTCTCAATCATCGCCACGATAATTTTGGAGATTTGGCCAGATTCAGGTGGAAAACTTTTGCAGATGCCATGCATCATAATTTTGGAGATTTGGCCAGATGGTAAACTTTAGTAAATAACTAAGGTGAAAATTCACTTGAGTTTCTTATTTCTTACGCTCACTTATTTTTAATTATTTTAGTTATGTAATTTTTAAAAATAATCGTAACGTTTTATTTGTGTTCGCTTATTAATTTATTTATTTTTGTCATAACTGGATTAAACTTCAAAAAACAAAATAATCTTGACTGGATTGAAAATAGGAAGAGATAAAAAAGATTTAAGGCTTCTTTGTAAAGGAGATAAAGATGCGTATGAGCGCATATATATTCTATATTTCAATCGGATCTATATATTTATCTTACGGTACATTATCTCCAAAAGTTTAGCTTATGATCTCACTCAAGATATATTTGTGAAGATTTGGGAGAAAAAAGAGCAACTTGCAGATGTTAGAAATTTACAATCCTATCTTTATCGTATGGCTAAAAATCATACATTAGATATGTTAAAACATATAAGTATTTCTCAAAAAGCAATTAAAAATATAGAATATCACTATGTTAAACAAGTGAATTCGGTGGATATAAAATATGTAGAGAAAGAGTATTTTGAATTTTTAGAGGCAGCAATAATTGATTTGCCAGAACGGACACGTATTATTTTTAAATTATGTCGTGAAGAAGGGAGGTCATATAAAGAAGTAGCAGAAGAGTTAGGTATTTCTAGTGATACTGTAAAGCATCATATGGTTCAATCCATGAAAACATTAAAAGATAAAGTAAGTAAACACTTTGATATAGCTATTACGCTATTTTTTTTACTTTTAAAATAGAGAAACTATATTTTACAAAAAAAACTTTTCCCCTTATTACTTGCTTAATCGTCTTACTATTGAATAGATGTTAAATGAAAAAAGATTACTATAGAGTATTGATAGAACGTTACCTTAACAGAGAGGCGACTAAGACAGAATTAGAACTGTTCTTTAAGTTGTTGTCTCAAGGTAAGTTAGACTCCCATCTGAAAGTTCAGATGGATTTAGATTTGATTGAGCCTAAAGAAAAAAACCTCTCTTTTGTAAAAAGACATTATGGGTCAATAAGTGCTGCCGCTATTATATTAATAATGATAACTGTATCCTCCTTATTTTATCTAAATAGAAACAACATTCCAAACGTTGTTAATGAGCTAGTAGTAACAGAATCAAACCAAGCAGTGTTGATATTGTCGGATGGGCAAGAGGTTAGTTTAGCAGAAAATAAAAATAGAAGTATTTCTGAAGGGAATATTGATGTTATTACTAAAGATAATGGCCTTATTATTTATGACTCCAGTAAGGTTAAGAGCTTAAGTAAACAATCTGATTTAAAATTAAAATACAATACTATAAAAACCTCGCATAGTAGAACTTTTCAAGTTCTTTTGCCAGATGGTTCAAAAGTTTGGTTAAACTCATTATCAAGTATCACTTTCCCTTTAGAATTTGACTCTCTAAAGCGTGTGGTCACTATGGAGGGAGAGGTCTATTTTGATGTTTTGCATGCTAACTCAATTCCTTTTGTAGTTAGTCATAAAGGCCAGGAAATACACGTTTTAGGTACTCAATTTAATGTAAATTCTTATACAGATGAACCTGCTATTAGAACTACTTTGGTGGAAGGGTCAATTTTTATAAAAACCGAAAAAAATCAAGTTAAATTAGTTCCTGGCGAACAGTCTGTAATTAAAAAAAATAATACAGATATAGAGGTTTTGGAGGTAGATTTAAAAACTGTTATTGCATGGAAAGAAGGTTACTTTAGATTTGACCATGCAGATTTACAAGCGCTAATTAGGCAAATATCTCGTTGGTATAATCTCGAAGTAGTTTTCGCTGGTAACCCAAATAGTGATGAGTTTACAGGTCGAATTAAACGTAGTGAAAATCTAGAAGAAGTTATAAACATACTAAAGAAGGGAAGAATCGATGTTAAGCTAGAAGGTAGGATACTATATATTAATAGTTAATGCTATTAAGATCTTCAACTTTCTTTTCTCTATTAACATATTATAAAATTAATTACCCTTTTCCTATACTCAATCGTCTTTAAAGTATATCACCATCCTTATAATAAATCATAGAGGATAAGTGAAAGGTATTTTATAACGTTGAGTATTTACGTAAAACTAATCGATTATGCAATAGAAATAAAAAAAAGTCTAGAGTCTTTCTACTCATTTAAAGTTGATAAAATAAAAGTTAAATTATTTTTATAACCATTAATCCATGCAAAAGTATGCAAATACATCCTATTGATAAAAAAATTTTTTCATCATCACGACTCTTCAGATCTGAAAAGATAATAACAATAGTCATCTTATTTATGACAATGAGTTTTATGCATGTAAGTGCATCTGTTCAATCTCAGAAAGTATCAATTAGTGGAGAGAACATGACTGTCGAAGAGGTTTTCAAAGCAATTGAAAAACAGACCGATTTGAGTTTTTTCTATCGATCTAACGAAGTAAAAGAGATTCGTTCGATAACATTAAATCTCAATAATGTAGATTTTAAGGAAGTCTTAGAGCGTGTTTTTATGAATACCGATTTTGAATATGTTCTTGACAACAATACTATTATTGTCAATAAAAAGCCTGTTGTCAATAAAGAGCCTAAAAACAACGTTCCAGTCAATCAAGAACAAACTCAAGTTAAATCTAAAACAGTTAAAGGCAAGGTTGTTGACGAATATGGGGAACCTCTTATTGGTGCAACTATTCTTATTAAAGGAAAGGATATTTGGACTACCACAGATTTAAACGGTGACTTTACATTAAATAAAATTGAATCTACTGATATTATTTTGTTTAGTTATATAGGTTTTGAAAGTCAAGAGCTTGCTGTTGGCGGCCAAACATCAATTACAGTTACGCTAAAATCAATGTCAGAACGTTTAGAAGGAGTAGTTGTTACAGGATATCAGATTATTGATAAAAGAACGTTTACTGGTTCAGTAGCAAAAGTAGAAGCTAAAGATTTGGCAACTGGAGTTACTTCTGATATTGGGAAAGCCTTACAAGGTATGGTAGCAGGAGTTTCTGTAGAGAGTACAAGTGGTACTTTTGGAACTAAATCAAAAATACGTATTCGAGGAACTTCGTCTATTAGTGGAAACCAAGAGCCCTTGTGGGTGATTGATGGTGTAGTATTAGACGATCCCGTAAATGTAAACCCAAATCAATTATTTTCTGGTGACGCCTCTACACTATTGAGCTCTGCAATATCTGGTATTAATCCAGATGATATTGAAGATGTTCAAATTTTGAAAGATGCGTCTGCAACTGCTATGTATGGCACACAAGCAGTAAATGGAGTAATTGTGGTTACTACAAAGAAGGGTAAAGCAGGGAAAACATCTGTTAGTTATAAAACTAACCTTACTCTATCTATGAAACCAAATATTCAAAATTTTAATGTTATGAACTCTAAAGAGAGAATGGAGTTCTCAGAGGAGTTGTATCAAAAAAATATAGTTGACTTTACCAATTTAAACAGCACTTATGGAGCTTATGGGAAACTATTGTTTCAACTCTCTAGGAAGCAATTGACATGGAACGGATTTTACGATGAAGTTCAAAGAGCTAAAACATATAACACAGATTGGTTTGATGCACTGTTTAAAAACTCTTTGACTCAGGAACATAGTGCAAGCATAAGTACAGGGACCGAAAAATCTCAATTTTACATGTCTGTGAGCTATTTTAATGATGGTGGAGTAACGCGTAACCAGTCTACCGATCGTTTTAGCGCTAACTTCAAAGGAAACTTTAAATTATCTAATTCGTTTACATTGACAGGTATCTTATATGGCTCAGTACGTAACCAACGTTCTTTTGGGGTAATGGATGAGACTTTATCAAATGGAGTGTCTACTCGTGAATATGACATAAACCCATATACCTATGCTCTAAACACGAGTCGTGCAATGAGACCCTATAATGATCAAGGAGAGTTAGAGTATTACCAGTCAAATTATGCCCCTTTTAATATTCTCCATGAGATGGACAATAACTTTGTGGATATAAAATTAAAAGAGGTGCGTTTCCAACTAGAGGGATTATGGAAAATTAGAGACAATCTCAATTTTGCTACAATTGTTTCTGGAAGGAGTACCTCAGCTAGTTCTGAGCATATTTCTACAGAATTATCGAATGTTGCAGAAAGTTACCGTTCTATGCAATCTACAGCTATTAGATCTGCAAATGGTAGATTATATAATGATCCTTATGACGACAGCGAGTTTCCAATCTCTGTTTTACCTAGAGGAGGGATAGCAGTTGTCGATAATAATTTAGGTGAGTTTTATACTTTTAGAAACACATTGAATTATAAGCCTAAAATAGGGGAGCATCACTCTTTTGACCTTATGGCTGGTTCTGAGTTAAAGCAAAAAAAATATAATTCTTATAATTTTAAAGCATATGGCCTTGAATACAATCGTGGAATGACATCAAGTCCAGATTATAGAGCTATTCAACGAGATATTCTTTCAGCTACAGGATCGCCTTATTATAGAATGGGAGTAAACACCTATCGTGAAGCTTCATTTTTTGCTAATCTAGCTTATACATACAGGCATAAATACAATTTTACGTTTTCTACTCGAGCCGATGGATCTAATAGACTCGGTGCATCTGAGAGATTCAGGTTTTTACCAATATGGGTTTTAGGAGCAAGCTGGAATATAGATGATGAGCCTTTTTTAAGAAATATTGAATGGCTTGACTTTATGAAAATTAGAGGATCGTATGGTACACGTGGGAATATCAGTGGTTTAGGGAGTCCAGAACTGCTTGCTTATTACCAGACAACAAGTAGATTTAATCCAAATGAGATAGAAAATGTCATCTCAATTACAGCTCCAGACAACCCTACCATGCAATGGGAAAAAGAGAAAATGGCAAATGCAGCTATAGAATTCGGTCTTTTCTCACGTCTCTCTGCTACATTGGAATGGTATCATAGATCTAATTATGACTTAATAGGAAATATCCAAGTTTCTAGAGTGAGTGGATTTACCAGTAAAACTATGAATTGGGCTGATATGACAAATCAAGGATTTGAAGCTACTCTCAATATAAGAAACATTAATAAAGAGAACTTTAAATGGAGTTCTGTTATAACTTTTGGATATAATAAAAACGAAGTCAAAAGATTAGAGAACACAAATACCGTTCTTGGGCAAACTGTTGATAGAGGGGCTCCCATGGTGGGTAAACCAGCTACCGGTTTGTATTCTTTTAAGTTTGCTACACTAGACGAAGATGGGTTGCCACTATTTTATGATTCTAATGGTAATATGACTAATAAATTCACTAAATATAGCAGGAATTTAGATATGTTAGTTTATGAAGGAAGTAGGGAGCCATTAGGTTCAGGAGGTTTTACTAATCAGTTTACATATAAAAATCTGAATCTATCATTTTTATTTACCTACTCTTTTGGTAACAAGCTTAGATTAAATCCTTTTTTCTCAAGGTACTATTCGGATATAGACGCTTTGAGTGCAGATCTTGCAAATAGATGGACTGCTCCAGGAGATGAACGATATACAAATGTCCCCCGCATAATAGATAAAGATACTAGATCGGAATTACTCCAAGCAAACGCAGATCCGTTTACTGCCTACAACAGGAGTGACATAAGAGTTGTAGATGGTTCGTTTATTCGCTTTAGAAACTTTATGCTCTCATATAATTTTCCAAAAAGAATTATTAATCACTTGGGGCTGCAAAGTTTAAAGCTTACAGCACAGGCAAATAACATTTTACTTTGGGCAGATAAAAACTTGAAAGGTCAAGACCCAGAAGCCATTGTTACAGGAGTATCTATGCCTCCTATGACAAGTTATACATTTGGGTTAGATATTAATTTTTAAAAAAAGAGAAAGATGAAAATTTTAAAATACATTGTTTTATTCATGGCTTTCTCCTTGGTTTTGGGTGGATGTGAAAAATATTTAGAACTGAACCCAGACAATAGAGTACGACTTGAAACAGTTGAAGATTATCAAGCAGTTGTGACGGGCGCTTACCCCATGGCTTACCACATGTTTACTGAATTATATACAGAAAATGTACGATTTTATGATTACGAAGATTATAATCAGGCAAACATAACCTCTTGGTTAAAACCAATTTACTTATGGTCTGATCATTATATTACCAATAATGCGATTACACCCGAAGCAGCGTGGCGTAAATATTATAGAGATATATATTTGTCCAATGTTGTTTTAGAAGGAATTGATAATGCCACTGGCGATGACGAACTTAGAGAATCCTTGAAAGGAGAGGCCTATATGATTAGAGCTTATTCTCACTTTATGTTGGTAAATATTTTTGCTAAACATTATAAAAAAGAGACAGCAGCTAAAGATCTAGGAGTTCCGTACATGGTTGAAACAGAAAAAATCTCGGGTACAAGCTACAAAAGAGACAATATCCAATATGTCTATGATATGATAGAGACCGATGCTTTTAAAGCATTAGAGTTAGTAAATAAGAAGTATATGAAAGTACCAAAATTTCATTGGTCTAAAGCTTCTATGCACGCTTTCTTCTCTCGTTTTTATCTGTTTAAAGAGGAGTGGGATAAGTCTTTATTTCATAGTGAAGAGGTTTTTAAGATTAATAATAGTATTCGTGATCTATTTACCGACTTCGATAAATATTTCTTAACTGGCGAACACAGCACTTTTGCAAGAAGATACTTTGAAACCCATAATCCCAACATTCTCTTGGTTAGTTATACTTTAGAATGGAACTCCTATTTTAGAGGAAGTCTTTATGCAAATGAATATAGAGCCACTTTCCATAAAGATGATGTACGAGGTAGAATTTTTACCAGATGGAATAATCAAACACCTAACTATATGGCAAGGAAATTTAGAGGTTCTCTGCCATCTGATGGACAGTCTTATTCTGATGTGGGCTTGTTTGTTGTAGAAGAAGTTATGTATAATGCTGCCGAAGCTGCAGTTAGAAAGAGCGATCCAGATTTTAATTATGCAATAGAGAAGTTAAATAGGATTTTAGAGCAAAGATGCAGACCATACATTTCTTTGAAAGTAGCAGATTTCCCTACTGAAGAAGCGATGATAGAAAAAATATTGGATGAGAAAAACAGAGAGCTATGCTATGAAGGATATAGGTGGTTTGATGTTAAAAGGTATAATATTCCTGTTACACATTGGGATGGTAGGAAAGAGATTCATTTACCAGCAGATGATTTACGTAGAGTTTTTCAGATTCCGTTCTCCGAATTAATTGCTAATCCAGAAATGGAGCCTAATCCAAGATAGATGCATTAAAAGTGTTTTTTACATTAAAATTTTTATCTAATGAATAAATCAAATTTTTTAAATACAAAAGTAGTTATATACTATCTATTGATAGGGATACTTACTTTTAATTTTGGCTGTCAGAAAGAAGATGCAATTCCGTACGAGAAGTATAAAGAACCTGCAATGCCAGACGATCCTACTGAGTTAGCAATTTATAAATTGCAAAAGGAATACCAAACTAAAATCATTTATAGGTTTGATAGACGGTATATCTCTGCAGATGCATTTGCTGCACCGCCTAAACATGAATTGGTACTACCTTATATAAATAATATTATTCGCAAGGTTTTTATAGCGCCTTATGAGAGACAGGCTACAGATTTTATGTTAGAGAATATGCCTATAGAAATGGTGATGTTTGGCACTAGTATGAACTATGTAGAAGGTGATGAGCGTAATTTTAGTGCATCAGGAGTAGCGTATGGTTTAAGTAGAATAAACATTACAGGTGTAAATAAATATGACATGAGCAACCCTTCTTGGATAAGAGGGCAGTATGCTACTTTACATCATGAATTTGCACATGTACTAGATAAAAAATATGGCCGCCCTGTTGGTTTTGATGATGTTTCAAAGGGACTCTATGCTGGCGGAACATCATATGCTGTTTTTTCTAGTGCAGAAGCTAGGTCTAGGGGCTTTTGGAGAAATTATGGTATGACTAACGAATCTGAAGACTTTGCAACTTGGATAGATGGTATAGTAACTACCGATAAACAAGATGTGCTTAATATAGCTGCCCAAAATGAATTGCTCAATCAAAAATACCAATTAGTGTACAATTTCTATCTAGACCTGGGGATAGACTTACATGTTTTACAACAATATTTGTCAGATTTTCTAAATAATATTGAAGAATGAAAAAGATAACTAGATACATATTTTTAGTAGTAATAATGCAGTTATTGTGGTTGTCTTGCGAAAAAGATAAACCCATATTACCAGAACGTGAAGAATCAGAAGACATTGCAACTATTACAAAGGATTATATAGACAAATTACAATCTTCTACTACTGGTTGGATTTTAAAATACAAACCAGAAAATTATGAGGATAACATATATTTACAATTGAAATTTATAGGTACAACTGTAAATATTATAACTTCATACAGAGGATACCATACAGAACAAACAGAAGTGCCTTATAGCTTTGAAGGTAGATATACTCCTATAATTGTTTTTTCTGAAGAGAGCATTTTTGGAGAGTTATCAAAATTATACAATGGCTCACAAAAATTTAAAATTAACTACTTAGAAGATAAAGGAGCATTCAGCTTCATAAGATCTGATGGTTTTGATGATAGTGAGTTTACTTTAGAGAAAGCTAACACTAAGAATATAGGAGAACTTAATGAGGCAATTCAGGTAATTTTAGATCAAATTGCTTTTGAAATAGAACAAGAGAGATTATCTAGGGAGGTCCGATTAAAATTTACGGAATTTTCTGAAATTAGCTCTGATTTTTATTTTTACAATCTAAAAACCGACGAATTTTCAGCTAGTATTGATGAATTAGATACTTTGACTAGGACTATAGCTTTGACCTATAAAGAGACCCCTTTATCTAGTCCTACCTCAGTCACGGTTAGTTATTTATATTACCCCAATGGTATTATTTTAGACCCTATAATTACCTATAACTCTGTGGTGGTAGATTCAATAGTTGTTGGTTCACTAAACGGCCCTACTCTTGAGTTAGTTAAAGTTGGGAATGCAGGAGCAGGATCTATGGGATATATGCATACAGCACCATATCCACTTACAATGACTACAGATCGTAGCATTGGAACTGCAGATTGGTTGATGTCTAATGTCTTTTATGAAGGTCGTCCTCAACTTTACACACAAAATTCTGATGATTACTACAGTGATTTGGTTAATGTACATAGAGCAACACTTGGGGCTTATTTGGAAGCAAATGGGACTGATGTTAAAACATCTACCAGATTAACTCACCAATTTTACTTTTACGATGTGGCAAGTACTACACCCAAGAATTTACAATTTTCTACTCATAAAGAGTCTACAACAGGTAACTGGTTTTTCCCTTATCGTTTTACATGGGATAAGGTGCC
>JBAYBU010000006.1:0-14418 GCA_041669105.1 Bacteroidales bacterium
AAGATTATAATTTTTTACTGCTTCCATAAATGCAGCTAGAGTATTGCTACTATTTATTTGTGCATTTAAAGGTGTAGTGCATATAAAAAAAAGAGGTAAAATTATTATTGGTATATATTTTTTACATCTCATAACTATGTGTGAGAAAAACATTTGCATTGTGTTAGTGTATTACAAAGTTAATTAATTTCTTACCTTTACAAATATCAATCCAATGTTCTGTGCATTGCCTAATTTTTTTATTTTTGATGCAACGAAATATTGTAATTTTGCATCTTATTAATACTGTGAATGACTACTCAAAAGGAATTTTCCGACGATAAGGAATTATTGAGTGCTTGTGTCCAAAATGACCGCAGGGCACAGAGGGTTCTTTATGAGATGTACTCTCCTAAGATGCTTACGGTTTGTATAAGATACGTAGGAGGAAGAGAGCGCGCAATGGACATTTTGCATGATGGGTTTATTACGGTGTTTGAAAAAATTGGAACTTATAATGGTACTGGTTCTTTTGAAGGATGGCTTAGAAGAATTTTTATTAATACGGCGCTTATGTCTTTAAGAAAAGTAGATCTTCTTAAGTTTTCAGATGAGTTGAGCGATACTTTAATAGAATTAACTGCAGATGCCGATACTTTGAGCAAAATTAGTTCAAAAGAGTTATTGAGGCTTATTGCTTCTATGCCGGTGGGATTTAGAACAGTTTTTAATATGTATGCCATTGAGGGATACAACCATAAAGAGATTGCAAAAGAGTTAAAGATAAGTGAAGGAAGTTCTCGTTCGCAGTTAAGTAGGGCTAGAGCGTGGCTTAAAGATAGGCTAAAGAAAGATGACATATAGAGTATAAGAAGAGATACAGTGAGTAAAATAAGTAATAGAGAGTTTGATAAAAAAGTTCGTGAACTGATGGAGGAGCATAGAGAGCTGCCCGATGTTGGTTCGTGGAGTTTAATTGAGTCATCTCTATCTCGTAATAAAAAGGCTAAAGTTCTTTACTTTAGAAGAAGTTTGTATGCAGCAGTTGCTGTTGCAGCTTCTCTTGTGCTGTTGCTGATGTTAAACAGGAGCAGTTACGACTTTAATGATTCTATAAAGGTTGTTGTTCAAAAAGAGGCAATTGCAAATCTAGAAAAAGAGCAGACAGTAGAAGAGACTCTGCAACCTATAAAAGAGCCTCGGCAATCTAGTAAAGTAGAAGAGGTTGTAAAAATTTTGGGGCAAATAAAATTAGAAGAGAAGATTGCACTTGAAAAGCAGACGGTAATTGAAGATAGGGCAACAATTGAGGAGAAGAAAACAGTTCAAGAGCAGGCATCTCAGTCGGTTAAACATTTTGAACAAGAGAAATCTGCGAGCGATTCAAAAAGAGATTTTCGTTACCCTAAAGTAGAAGATTACAAAAGTGTCTCAAAAAAGAGAGGTCCCTTATTAGTTGCTTTTGCTACTAATTTATCTCCTTCTACTAGGAATAACTCAGTTTCGTTGATGGCTATGAGTCAGGCACAAGGTGGTTTTGCTCCAAATGATGTAGTTTCTACTGTTCAAAAAGCGTCTGTCCCTCAAGAAGTTATTTCGGATACTAAATTCCTTATGCCAGTATCGTTTGGTGTTCAAGCACAGATGCCTATTTCTAAATTACTTTCTGTTGGAATGGGAGTAAATTATACAATGCTTTTCTTTAATTATGATGCTCGTTCGCGCCAAGAGGCTAAGCAAACGCAGCAGACTTTACACTATATAGGAGTGCCTGTTAACCTCTATATAAATATCATGCAAAAAGATAATTTAAGGCTTTATGCTACGGGTGGTATTACTTTAGAAAAGGGATTGTATGCCTTCCATAGAGTCTTTGAAAATGGAGTTAGAAGGTCTCATGGAGAGTCTATTGAGGGTCTACAGTGGTCTGTGTCTGGTGGCTTTGGCGTTGAGTTTTTCGTTAATAACTCTACGGGTCTCTATTTTGACCCCACTATCGCATATTATTTTGACAATAATCAACCTTTGAGCATCAGAACTTCTCAACCGCTGCAATTTAATTTTGAACTGGGATTTAGATTTCACCTTTAATTCTCTTTTAAGTATCTTAGTCAAAAATTTTCAAGGTGTCTAAACTGGCTATCGTAATATTAAATTGGAATGGCAAACATTATCTAGAAAGATTTTTAGGTAAACTCATTAAAAGAAGTTCTATCCAAGGTGTCTCTATTGTAATAGCAGACAATGCTTCTATAGATGGCTCGCTAGAGTGGCTCAAAACGAATTATCCTAAAATTAGAGTTATTGAATTCCAAGAAAACTATGGTTTTACTGGAGGATACAATAGAGCTTTAAAGCAAATAGATTCTGAATATTACCTGCTGTTAAATTCTGATGTAGAAGTTACTGAAGGGTGGATTGAGCCCCTTATTGACTCTATGGAAAGAATGTCTAAAGTAGGCATTAGTATGCCAAAAATTAAATCGATCTTGGATAAGGAGAGTTTTGAATATGCCGGTGCATCTGGGGGGTTTATAGATGTTTTAGGGTATCCCTTTTGCCGAGGTAGAATACTTTCAAATATAGAGGTAGATTGTGCTCAGTATAATAACGATAGAGAGATTTTTTGGGCTTCTGGTGCAGCTTTTATGATTCGCTCTTCTCTGTTTCATGAACTGGGTGGGTTTGACAATATTTTTTTTGCTCATATGGAAGAGATAGATTTGTGTTGGAGGGCCAAGCTTAAAGGTTGGCAGGTGTGGGTTTTTCCCAACTCTGTAATTTATCATGTGGGAGGAGGGACTCTTCCTAACAACTCTCCAAGCAAACTTTTCTTTAATTATAGGAACAACCTTTTAATGTTGTATAAAAATTTGCCAAAAAGTTGCTTGTGGTTTGTGCTTGTATTTAGGCTTGCGATGGATTGTGCCTCGGCATTATTCTACCTTGTACAGGGTAAAAGAGAGTTTTTTAATAGTGTATTTACTGCGCACAAAGAGTTTTGGGTTCTAAAGAAAACAATTAAAAGAGATAATAAACTCACCTCTATAAAGATTAACTCTATATACAGAGGAAGCATTGTTCTTGCTTTTTTCTTCTCGTTTAAAAAGCTCCGTTTTATTAATATTAAAGAGAGGGTTAAATAAAAAGATCTAAAACTGTCTCTAGTTTTATTCCTCTTGATCCTTTAACTAACAGTGTTGTGTTGTTTAATTTATTTTTTGAGAGATACTCTTTTAGTTTTTCTGAGTTCTCTTTAAAAATCGCCTTTTCTGCAAAATATTTATCTCCTTTTGCAGCATTTGCAAACTCTTTTCCTATAATAAAGATATATTTTAGATTCATTTTTTCTACGATATTAAGAATGGCTTTATGTTCTTCAACTGAATCTTTACCTAGTTCTAACATATCTCCAATAATAACACCTTTTGAGCTAGTTTTGATCTCCATGAAATTCTCTAATGCTGCTTTCATGCTTGTGGGGTTTGCATTATAGGCATCTACAATAAGAGTATTATTACGTCCAATTATAAGTTGAGAACGGTTATTAGATGGTATATATGACTCTATTGCCTCTATAGAAAGCTCTGGATCGGTGCCAAAGTACTCTCCTATTGCAAGAGCGGCTAGGAGATTGGGTACATTATAGCTACCAATGAGCTTGGTCTTTATTGCTTTATTCTCTTTTGTTATAATATTTAGAAAAGGATTCTTAGAGGTTGGTTTTAAAATTTTTATTTTGGACTTTTCAATACCGTATGGTAATGTAATCATCTCTCTTCTTTCTGCTATTATCTCTTGTAAAATAGAGTCTTGGTTGTTATAGAATACTATCCCGCCATTTTTCTCGAGGAAATCATATAACTCTCCTTTAGATTTTTTGACACCTTCTAGCGAATCAAATCCAAGCAGATGTGCTTTGCCTATATTTGTTATTAGGCCAGCTACTGGCTGTGCTATGTTGGCTAACAACTCTATTTCTCCTGGTGCGCTGGCTCCCATTTCAATAACTGCCACTTCTGTTTTATCATCTATTTTTAATAGTGTAATAGGAACGCCTATGTGGTTATTTAGATTACCTTTAGTAGAGAGAACCTTGTATTTAGTAGATAATACTTTTGAAATTAACTCTTTTGTAGTAGTCTTTCCATTTGAACCTGTTACTGCTATTATTGGTATAGAAAATTGTTTCCTGTGGTGCTTCGCTAACTTTTGGAGACATTTTAATACATCATTAATATATATGTATTTCTCATTTTCACCTATATCGGGGTTGTCTACTACTGCACAAATGGCACCAGCTTCTAATGCTTGTTTTGCAAATTTGTTTCCATCGAAATTCTCTCCTTTCAATGCAAAAAAAATGCAGCCAGGAGTAACTTGCCTGCTATCTGTACAAATTCCAGAGGAGTTTAAAAACAGATTGTAGAGGTTAGTTGTGTTGTATAGATTCGATTTATCGCTCATATTATATTTTAGATATGTCGTTCAATTTAGATGCTGATATGTCTCTTATATTTTATTGTTTTCCTGTAGATCCAAAGCCTCCCTCTCCTCTTTCTGTGTTATCTAAGCTTTCACATTGAGTTAAAATTGCTTTTTCATATTTAGAGATAACCATTTGGGCAATTCTCTCCCCAGGGTTTAGAGTAAACTCTTCATTAGAGAGGTTAACCACAATTATTTTTATTTCGCCTCTGTAATCGGCGTCTATTGTTCCTGGGCTATTTACTAGTCCTATTCCATGTTTTATAGCTAGACCACTACGAGGTCTTATTTGTGCTTCGTACCCTTGGGGTAGTTGTATATGAAGTCCAGTAGGCACTAGTACTCGTTGTAGTGGTTTAATAACCAAGCTATCTGAGATGTTGGCTCTTAGATCCATCCCGGCAGAATGTGTTGTTGCGTAACTTGGTAACTCAAAACTAGAGTTATTTAAAATTTTAATTTCCATATAGATATTTTCTCAATTTTTAGATAGGTTAGAATATAGATAAGGATGAGCACTGTCCGTATTAAATATTTTATGTAAAGGTTACTCTCTGGGATAATTAATATAAGTGCATACATAGCAAGCCCATAAATAATATAGCCTGCAATTTTACCCCATTTATAAGGGATAGGGTAGTGTTTGTTCCCTAAATATATGCTCACTACAAGCATTGTAAGATAGCTTAAAAGGTGTGCCCAAGCTGCTGCATGATATGAAAAAACAGGCATAAATAATATGTTAATTGCCAAAGTAATTGGTAGGCCGCATGCTGTTATTATTATTGCATATTTAGTTTTACCAGAAAGTTTATACCACATAGAGACATTAAAAGAGATTCCCAGTAGTAGATATGAAAAAAGCATAATTGGAACTATTGAGAGTCCTGCTCTAAAATCTTTTCCTATGAGGTATTGCAGTATATCGAGATAAAAAATAATACCTAAAAATATGAGCATTCCAAATGCGGTAAAGTGTTCCATAACTTTTGCGTAGAGCTGCTTTGAATCTTTTTGAGCTTCTCTTGCGAAGAAGAATGGCTCTGCAGCAAAACGAAACATCTGTATAAATAACATCATGAGCATAGAGATTTTTACTCCTGCCTGAAAAATACCAAGACTAGATTCCCAGCTCACCCCTTCTGGAGAAAAGAAGCGAAATAGAGGGCGGTCAATAAAGTCATTAAGAATACCAGGTAATCCTGCTATCATAATTGGTAAAGAGTAAATCATCATCTCTTTCCACAGCTTTGGGGTAAATTTAATTTTGATTTTAAAAATGTCTGGTATAAAGATAATTACCGACACTATTGCACTAAGGAAAATTGCAAATAAGATATATGTAAAATCAGGTGTTCGGGATATAAATGTGGTTAATAGTGATTCTGGGTTTTGTACAAGAAAAGCTGGTACTGCAAAAAAAAGCAATAGGTTAAATGATGTCTCACTTAATATTTTAATGCTCTTAAAAACAGCAAATTTAATTGGTCTATTTTCAAATCTTAGTTTGGCAAATAGTATTGCAGTTATTGAGTCCATCATAAGGATGGCTACTACATATATTATAACAAAACTATATTCTTCATATCCAAGCCATTCAGCTATATTTTTAGAGAAGATTGTAACAAACAGAAAGAAAAATCCCGATAGCGCTGTAGTGGTGAGAAGTGCGTTAGAAAAAACATTAGCGGGATTTTCGGTTTTATTTGCAAACCGGAAACATCCTGTCTCTAGCCCTAGAGTAAATAGTACTTGTAAAATAGCTATATATGCGAGAAATTCTGCTGCTATACCGTAGCTTTGAGTAGTGAGGGTATAGGTGTATATGGGAACAAATACAAAATTTATAACTCTAGCAAATATTGTACTAAAACCATAAATGGCTGTCTCTCCTGCAAGTTGTTTTAAAGGGTTGGCACTCATTGAATTTTACAGTTATTAATTGGCAAGTGCTTTACTTTTAAATATTTGATAACCAATATTAAATTGTGGGTACCATTTAACATCATTTTTTTCGTAATAGGTTGCCGACAGTGATATTGGACCTATAGGCGATTGCCATACAAAAGCAAAATGTCCCATAAAAGCTCCTTTAGGGTATTTATCACCAAAAACAACTTTAGAACTATTTGTTTTTTCTAGTTGTTTATATGGTTGAAAGAATGAGCCTTGGAGGTGGATAAATAGAGATCCAGAAAGCTTTATAATTGGCGTTATTGATACCCCCAAAAATGAGGGGGCTTTATATTGATCTAGTAGTAGTGTCTTAGTGTGTGGATTAGGCTGATAGGCTGGCATATAGAGCAGTGTAGAGATTTTATCTCCCATATAGGTTCTGTTAGAAATAGTTAAATTAGCGCTAACACCTAATGAGAGAAATTTGGTAATAAAAAAGTATTTCTCCGAATATAATTTTGCAGAAAAGGTGTTGTGAGTACTACTGTGTTCAGAAGTAGTGGGCGATGTGCTTCCTGGTTTATAGGCTTCGGATATGTACGAATATCTAAGAGAGATCTCTTGAATTACACCTACGGTTGGGTATTGTTTAAAATTGGTGGTATTTCTTTGCGTGTTTAATGTGGGAGAGATATATGAAAATCTAGTTCGGTCTGGTATATCATAAGATGTGAAGTTGTCGGTTTGGTAATATTCATAAAGATTCATACCCATGTGAATATTTATTTTCGCTAAAATGTTTTTTTCAATATTTATAGGTGTTCCTACGCTTATTGTAGTATATAGCTCTGATTCTTGAATATTGCTAGGTACTCTATTTGCAAAAAAAGATTTTTGACTTCCCCCAAAGTAATCGAATCGGTGCAGTGTGAATTGAGCTTCGTAAAACCAAAGAGGTTTAATCCCTAAATTCTGCCGGAAAGCGAGATTTAAGCCTGAGTAGTACCTACCTAAATTAATATCTGCAGTGGCTCGCCACGGATTTGCAGAAAATTTATTGTACTGCATACCTATATAACCTTGGTTAAGAGAAGAAGAAGAGATATTGCCACCTATTGAAAATTTAAAAGGATGGCTTTTTGTAACTCTTAGATGCAAGTCGAACAGTGAATCTTCTCTAAATGTAGCTTCGGGGTACATTGTGTTAATGTTTCCGGTTGCTATAACTCTATAAAAGCCTCTCTTTAATTGTTCAAAATCTACTCCCTGTTCGCTATTATCTGTAATAGTATTTCTAACAAAATTTTGTTCGTTTTTATTTAAATTACCTCCTTTAAAATAGATTTTTTTAAATCTTAAAGGGAACGTTTTCACTCTAAAGTCCATCCTTTTTTGGAGTATCTGTTCTGAGGTTACTTTTCGGGGAATTCTGTTTTGGAGCCCTTTTATATACTTCTGTGCCGAGGTGTAACCAAGGTCTATAATCTCGTCACATTTGTGGAAATCCATTATTGCTACGCCACTCATTTTAATCTCTATGATCATTCCTAACTCTTCTGGAATACTGTAATCGGTCTCTACCATGAGCATGTTTTCAATTTGGCTTATAACATTCTCGGCATCTGGTTCTATAACGCTGCCGGTTGTAGATTTAGATCCAATGATAAAATCAGGGTTAAAATCCTCTATTATTACTTTCCAAGGGAAGTTATTATAGAGCCCTCCATCGAACATAAGTAGTGAGTCTATAAGAATAGGTTTAAAAAGAAATGGGTAGGTCATAGATGCTCTTACAGAAGATCCAAGGTCTCCTTTTCGTAGTATATATGGCCTTTTATTTGTTATATCAGCAGCTATGCATCGGAAAGGGATCATTAAACTATCAAAGTTGTAATTTGCTGTTGCAGCCGACGAGGCGAATAATTGCATTACCGCTAAATCCATTGGGTAGGGCGATACAAGGCTTACAGGAAACTTTATACCGAATTTCTTATTTTCATCTCTTTTTACTGAGACGCTCAACATCTCGGCAGAGGGTTCCCTACGATATATATAAGCTTCGTATCCTGCCTCGGCCTGTCCTCGGTACCATGAGGCAAATTCGTCTGAGCGGAACATTACGGCCATCTCTTCTGGAGTAAGTCCTATTGCGTAGAGAGCACCTATAATTGCTCCCATTGAGGTTCCCGAAATGTAATCTATTGGGATATTGTTTTCTTCTAATGCTTTTATCACACCTATATGAGCGAGTCCTTTTGCACCACCGCCACTAAGTACTAATCCAACGCTTTGCGATTGGAGCAGACTAGTAGTAAAAGCAAGAAGCACTGCTATGAAGATTTTTTTGATTTGCATTATTGTAGCAATTGAGTAATTTTGTTGAATCAATTGAAAAAATTAGTGATGCTCTGCAAAGGTAAACAAAAATAAATACAATCTATATGAAACATAATTTTTTTAAACTACTACTAATCATGCCACTAGTGGTCTTTTCTTGTAAAGGAAAACAGGGAGACATCACAGATAACGACATAACAAAATCTGAAGATTCTACAACTATGCAAACTAAACTAATTTTTAATCCGGCAGATTTGCCGGAAGAGCCAGTTTTGGACATTGAGACAAATGTTGGAACGATCCGCATAAAACTTTATAAAGAGACTCCGCTTCATAGAGATAACTTTGTTAAACTTGCGTCTGAAGGCTTTTTCGATGGGATCCTTTTCCACCGTGTTATACAAGGCTTTATGATTCAAACAGGAGATCCTTTAACTAAGGATAGTGCAAATGAAGCTAGGTTTGGGACAGGTGGCCCTGGTTATACCATACCTGCCGAAATTTTGCCTGAGTTCAATCATAAAAAAGGTGCAGTTGCAGCTGCAAGGCAAGGCGATGCTGGTAATCCAGAAAGAGCCTCATCGGGTTCTCAATTTTATATTGTAGAAGATGCTTCTGCTTGTGCTCAACTAGATGGCGCTTACTCTGTATTTGGAGAGACTCTAGAAGGTCTAGAGATTGTAGATAAAATTGCTGCTACTCCAACCAATAACAGAGACAAACCAACCCAAGACATTATAATCAAATCAGTAAAACCACTCTTGTAATTGTTTTTTTAAACGTTATTTTCTTTCTGTTTTTCGGGGCTTGCGGAACGCCTCCCTTTGGTCGTTGAACACTCCTCAGCCTGTTTCCTCAAGCCACTTCATAAAAGTAGCTAAAAAACAGATGTTGCTTAGAGTTGAGTTTTTTGAGAACACAAAATTGTCGCGGCGATGATTGAGCTGGGAGTGCTGATTATCAACAATATTACTTTTCTAATAGACCTTTTTTTAGGGTATTAGAAAAGTGAACTGCTTGGTTTATAGATAGTTTCTCGCAATCATCGCCAAACTTAGACTTCTTTGACTTTTCGAGCCATGCCAGAGGCAAAGACAAAATCGTCTACCTCTTTACAGCCCGATTTTAAAATATTGTCCATATTGCCTTCCCATAGAAGGTGCCCTTTGTGGATGAATCCTACATGGTCTCCTATCTCCATTACGGAGTTCATGTCGTGGGTGTTTACCACTGTTGTCATGTTGTACTCTTTTGTGATCTCAGATATAAGCTGGTCTATTAGAATTGAAGTTTGAGGATCTAGACCTGAGTTGGGTTCGTCGCAAAAGAGATATTTAGGGTTTAATGCTATTGCCCTAGCTATTCCTACTCTTTTTTGCATTCCCCCACTCAATTCGCTAGGCATTAATTTGTTGACATTTTTTAGATTTACCCTTTCTAGACAAAAATTTACTCGGTTTAACTTCTCTTTGTCGCTCCAATCAGTAAAGAAATCCATTGGGAAGCGTATGTTCTCTTCTACAGTAGCAAAATCGAAAAGAGCGCTCCCTTGGAATAACATTCCGATCTCTTTGCGGATCTCTTTTTTCTCTTTAAAATTGAGTGTATTAAATTGAATATCACTATACCATATTTCTCCCGACTCTACCTCGTGTAAACCCACAAGAGATTTTAAAAGAACTGTTTTACCAGACCCGCTTGCACCTATAATCAGAGAGCACTCTCCAGGTAAATAAGAGATACTTATATCATATAAAACTTGTTGTTGGCCAAAGTGTTTATTTAAATCTTTTACTTTAATCATGGTTGGTTGATTTTATCGACTTGCCGTTTAATTATGGTTTGTTGATTTTATTGCTTTATAGGTTGGTTGATTTTATCGCTTGACAGGTAGTTTAAGTTAGTTGAGCATAATTTGGGTGATGGCAAGATTGGCAATGAGTATAGATACACTGCTAACTACAATGGCTTTGGTGCTAGAGCTGCCAACTCCCAATGAGCCACCTGTAGCGTAATAACCAAAGTAAGAGGCAATACTTGTTATGATAAAACTAAAAACAGACATTTTAATCATACTGTATACAATGTAGTAGAATTGAAAAGAAAATTGCAACCCTTCGGAATATTGATTGAGTGTTATTATTCCAGTAAATACAATTATTAATGCTCCTCCAAGAAGTCCTAGAAAAAAACTCATGAGCATTAGGAGTGGGTTAAAGATAGTTGCCGAGGCTATTTTAGGTAGAATAAGGTAGTTTGCCGAGTTTACTCCCATTATTTCCATAGCATCTATTTGTTCAGAAATTCGCATACTGCCAATTTCCGAAGAGATGTTAGAGCCTACTTTGCCAGCAAGAATAAGGGCTATCATTGTTGAACAGAACTCTAGCACCAAACTCTCCCGAGCCATGTAACCAACATACATTTTAGATATAATGGGATTTTCTAAATTGGTTGCAGTTTGTATTACTATAACTGCACCTATAGCTATTGAAATTACAGCAACAATAGGAATAGAATTCAAGACAAGTTTCTCTGTATCTACAAAAAATTGTTTCCAAAATATCTTTGATTTGTCGGGACGTGTAAATACTACTTTCATAAGAAGAAAATATTGCCCTACTTGTTCGAATGCTTTTTTCATTTATTTGAGTAATTTTGTACAAATTTACAAAGATTTGACCATTCTGTACTATGTTTTTCTTAGGCTTTATATTGGAGCCTCTTTAATAGCAAGTTTTTTTTCTAAAAAGGCAGCGCTATTTTATTATGGAAGAAAAGGAGTTCTTAACCATATAGAGCACATTATGAGTAGTGCCGAGACTTATAAGGGTACTAGATATTGGTTTCACTGCGCGTCGGTAGGGGAGTTTGAGCAGGCTAGGCCTTTAATTGAAAAAATAAAAGAGAGAGAGCCACTTACATCTATTGTAATTACTTTTTTCTCTCCCAGTGGGTATGAACTTCGTAAAGATTATTCGCTTGCATCGGCTGTTTTCTATTTGCCAATGGACACTAGGGCAAATGCTAGAAAATTTGTAGAGTATGTTAAGCCAAATGTAGCTATTTTTATTAAATATGAATTTTGGAGAAACTATCTTTTGGTTCTTAAAGAGCAAAATATTCCACTCTATTTAGTCTCTGCGATATTTCGTGAAAACCAATCTTTTTTCAAATGGTGGGGAGGCAGTTTTAGAAAGATGCTTGCAAACTTTACCCATTTTTTTGTACAAGACAACCAATCAGAGACTCTATTAAGATCTATTGGGATAGCCAATGTTTCTGTCGCTGGAGACACTAGATTCGATCGTGTATTTGAAATTACACAAAACAGTAAAGCAATTGCATCACTAGAGGTTTTTACTAGAGATAAAGTATTTAGCAATGAGCCTGATAATTCACCTAATACAAATTTAAATGAGTATCTGAGTGAGCAAACAATCGAGCAGCCAACTGGACCAACAATCAAGCATTCAACTGGACCAGCAATCGAGCGGCCAACTGGACAAACAATCAAGCAGAGCAATGATTTTACATATAATAAAATGTGTTGTGTTGCGGGAAGCACTTGGCCACCAGACCAAGAGCTGCTGCTTAATTTTATGAGACAGTTTGCAACTCCTGCTTCAAAAAGTAGAGATCTTCTTTTAGAAAAACCAAATAATCTAACAAAAGAATCGGTTAAACTCGCAGAAGAGCCAAACGAAAGCAGTGCTAATAAGGTAGAGTTGAAACTGGTTATCGCTCCGCATGAGGTGGATGAGGCACATATTAAAAAAATCGAATCTCTTTTTGCAGCCTACAAAGTTGTTAAGTTTAGCGATTTTTCCGAGGTGAATAATCAATTGCAGGCGCAGCCCAATAATTTATTGACGAAGCAAAACGGAATCTCGGCACATCAAAACTTTAGCTCGGCGCAGATAGAAGAACTCTCTAGTGCGCAAATATTTATTATTGATACAGTTGGAATCCTCTCTACAGCATATAGATATGGCAACTTTGCCTACGTTGGAGGTGGGTTTGGTGTGGGTATTCACAATATTTTGGAAGCAGCCACTTATGGGTTGCCAGTTGTGTTTGGCCCTAAATATGAGAAGTTTAAAGAGGCGGTAGATCTTATTGCGCTAGGCGGAGCCTTCACAGTTACCAAAGATGAGACAGAGACCCTTGAGCGGCTTAGTTTAGACACAGAATTCCGCAAGCACTGTTCACAAATTTGCCGTGACTATGTGCAAACCAACAGAGGAGCAACTACCAACATCTTAAAAGAGATCAATTCCTGAAAATTGCTCTGTTTGTCTTTGAGTTAAAGATCTGTTAATGATGCGATTAATTTTGGGGAAAATGGGGAGCAAAGCGGTAAAAACTGCCGATAGGCTCCATATGTTAATGGCGCAAGTAGATACTATTGTGCACAAAATGGTGTCTATCGACGGAATATTTAACGGAATAAAATTTACAATAAAAATAACATTATCATATGAAAAGAATAATTCTAATTGTAGCTATTTGTGTTTTCACAAATTTATTTTCACAAACTTATAAGCTTGAAACTATATTTTTAGATAAAGTAACAGAAACATATCTTTCTCATTGGAAGGTTATAGAATCGACTAATAATACCAATCTATATACGTTTTCTTTGTGGGGATATCAACTTTCTTTTTATGACTGGTCTAAATGAGCTTATGAAATTGAATATTTTAAAGGAGATGCAAAAGACTTTTTTAAATTTTTGACAGAAATAAACTTATTCTCAGAAAAATATAAAAATGAAGATAAAATATTAACCTATATTTTAGGAGTACAAGTGAAAACAATGAAGCAATTAGGATTTAAATACACCTTGGTGTATGATAAGGAAAATAAGTTGGTCTGTATGTTTAAGCAAAAACATTGGTTAGAGATGTTAACTCAATTTGTTTCCTATTGTGAACAAATGGATATTGTCTATAAAGAGCACTCATCCTAGTATTGCACATCGTATTGAGCAATCAATTCAATTTTTGCTTAACATGATGTGCATTCTATGTCTGCTAAAATTTAAATCTTACTCCTACAGAGGCATTCCGGCCTATTCCCCAAAATCCGCTAAAAGTAGAGAGGGTGTGATCTGCTCCGTCTTTGCCTCTCTCTATATACTTTTCATTTAAAAGATTATTGAGACGAGCATAAACATTTACATTGACTTTTCTTGAATTTTTACGATAGTTTTTGAAATTTCTTATTCCACAAATAGTGGGCTCCCAGCTAATTCCCATGTTTACAAGTGAATAACTTGGGAGTTTATAGGAGTGCTGCGTGTCACTAGCATTTTGTCTCTCTTTTGGGTCAAAATCGGCATACATACGTGAATTATGATTCCAATCGGCAGTTATAGAAATTCCCTTAGTTAAGTTTGCCTCTGCAAAAAGTGCAAATTGAGTTTGAGGCGCATCGCCAACAGGAAGTCCATCGCTATATACGTTTATAACCTCTGTCACTAAACCAGAGTAGGGGTCATATATATTTGCAGAGACGTTATTTTGCCATTTCCAATCTCCAAAAGAGGCATAGGCAGTAAATGAAAGAAAGTGGTATGGGTTGTAATTTCCTGTAATCTCAACTCCTTTGTGTAGAGCATTTAGCCCTCTAATTAAATACCTGAGATTGGTTTCGTCTGGCTGTTTATAGGGGTTAGACATTATAGTTCTATTTTTCCACCATGCGTAGTAGGCG
>JBAYBU010000007.1:0-14384 GCA_041669105.1 Bacteroidales bacterium
ACCTCTATTTGAGTTAATTAGATTATTGCCTTCTATAGTGGCGGCCAAAGCTGCTATAGAACGCCTGATATTTATGACTGGTTTTAAACAGGAGGAGAGCAAAGAGAGAATACTTCTTAAAGGTAATGTTACACTTAAAATTGATGACCTTACATTCAGTTATTCAGTAAAGGAGAAGCCGGTTTTGTCCAATTTCTCGATGGTGGTAGAGCCGGGAACCATGGTGGCGTTAATGGGTGAGACAGGAGTAGGTAAAACCACTTTACTGCGACTGCTGTTGGCACTTATTAAACCTGATTCAGGCACTATTATTATAGAAGATGAAATTCAATCTGTAGAGGTCTCGGAGAGCACTCGTTCTAACTTTGTTTATGTACCACAAGGAGGCTCTCTTTTTAGTGGTAGCATACGCGAGAATCTTCTTTTAGGGAATGCCGAGGCAAATGACGATGAGCTTGCGCGAGTGTTGAAAATTGCCTCGGCCTCATTTGTCTTTAACTTGCCCAATGGATTAGATACTGTTTTGGGCGAGAACGGATCGGGTTTGTCTGAGGGACAAGCCCAGCGTGTTGCTATTGCTCGTTCTTTTTTGCGCCCAGGGAAAATACTCCTTTTAGACGAAGCAACCTCGGCACTCGATACTCAAACAGAACAGGCTTTTTTGAAAAACTTAAAGGGAGAAATAGGTGACCGCACTGTTTTGTTTATCACTCACCATGCTAGCATAGCGTCTTTTTGCGATTATAAATATAAATTATCTTAAATAGTGAGAAAGGAGATTAGAGTGGCAATTCAAGGGGTACATGGTGCCTTTCATGATATTGCAGCAAGGGAATATTTTAAAGGGAGTTCTTTAGAGATAATTGCATGTCTAACATTTGAAGATCTTTTTGCTCTGTTAGAAAAGGGTGGGTGCGATTATGGGATGGTTGCAGTAGAGAATTCTGTGGCGGGGATATTATCTCATAACTATTTTCTTTTGAATGAATATTCTATGCAAATAGTTGGTGAGCATTATCTTAGAATAGTTCAGAACCTTATGGCTTTGCCTGGTAGCTCTATTGAAGATATTAAGGAGGTGAGGTCTCATCCTATTGCTTTGAGGCAGTGCCATTTGTATTTGAATACTTTAAGAGAGAGGGGTGTGAAAATGGTAGAGAGTGAAGACACGGCACTTGCTGCTAAAAGGATTGCCCAAGATAGTCTAAAAGGCATTGCAGCAATTGCAGGGGAGTTAGCTGCTAAAATTTATGGCTTAGATATAATTAAGGCAGGAATCGAGAGTAATAGCAGGAACTTTACCCGTTTTTTAATTTTAAAACGTAAAACTTCTGTTGCAGGTAGTCTAGACACTAGTGATCTTCTCAATTCTAGTGAACTTATGAACTCTAATGGCATTGCACCATCCATTAATTTACTCAACAAGGCATCGGTCTCATTTACTCTTGGTCACAAACCTGGTGCGCTTTGTAGGGTTCTGGAGATATTCTCTCTACACAATCTTAATCTTACATTAATTCAATCTCTGCCTGTGCTTGGGAGAGAGTGGGAGTATAAATTTTTTGCCGATTTTGTTTTTTTAGAGGGCTCTTCTTATGAGGCTGCGCTAGAAGAAGTTGCCAAAGTCGCTACAAGTGTTACTCTTTTGGGTCTTTATTGTCGTGGGGTGGCATCCATGCAACCTTTTGGTGAGAGTCATGAGGGGCTCCAATAATCTCTCTGTAGAGCTCTGGTTTACGTGCTTTGGTGTATCTGTATCCTCCAGAACGATTTAGTTTATCTGGGGTGAGTAAAGCTGTAGCATAATCTGTCCCTAGTTTTCTACATTCGGCAATGATATCTCCATAGGGGTCAATTATCATGGAGCAACCATTTTTGAGTTGGTTGTGTTCCATCCCGATTGGGTTTGAGAAGATTGCATAAATTCCGTTGTCGTGCGCTCTGGAGGGGAGCCATTTCATTAGCCACTCTCTCCCTTTGGGGCCGTCAAACTCTTGTCTTAAAGAGGTGGGGTCTGTCTCTCGGTTTTTCCAAAGTTTAGGATCTACAAATCCAGCTCCAGGTCTGTCGGATGGGGTACACATTGTTACATGAGGCATAAAAATAATATCGGCTCCAAGTAGTTTTGTAGCTCTTACATTTTCTAAAATATTATTGTCATAGCATATTAATATTCCGCATTTCCATCCATTTAAATCAAAGAGGGTATAGCTATCTCCTGGTAATATATGTTTATTTATGAAGGGGTGGAGTTTTTTATGTTTGGCAATAACCCCTTGTGAGGTAACGCAAACATGTGCTTTGTAAATATTATTGTCTTTGTCTTTCTCGAACAGCCCTGCTAAAATAGCGATATTATATTCCGAGGCTATTTCGGTGAGATTTTCAATACTATCTCCCATTGGAATAAACTCGGCAATTTTAAGAAGCTCCTTTTTGCTTAAATCTTTAGCAAAAGTATAACCTGTAATTGCACATTCATGAAATGCAATTACATTTGACCCCTCGGCCGCTGCTTCTGCTGCAAGCCTCTCTATTACAGCAAGATTGTATCCTTTGTCGCCCGATCTGCTCTCGAACTGTGCTGTGGTTATCTTAATATTTTTCATCGCTCTCTGCTTTTATACAAATTTATAAAAAAAATGCACGCAAAACACAGAAAAGTCTGCTCTGTTTGTCTTTGAGTTAAAGCCTTGTAAAAATCACATAGTTGACTCAAAGACAAACAGATGAAAATTGGTGCCTTCGGCAGATTTACCGCTTCGCGGGGTAGGGCTAGTGCGTTAGCGTAAAAAAAGCTGCCCTTTTGAGACAGCTTCTTTTTTTAGTGTTTATTTTAAGCAATTAATGCTTATTAATATTTATTTATGAGATCTAAATAAATGTTATAAGATCTAGTAGATTACTTGATGGTTCTGCCGGGGTACTGCTTGAGTGCAATTTCTAGGCATTTCATTGCGGCTTTGAGGTCTTCTACTTTTAGTACGTAGGCAATACGAACTTCGTCTGTACCTTTGCCTGGTGTGGCGTAGAAACCCTCGGCAGGAGCAACCATTACGGTTTGTTTTTCGTACTGGAACTCCTCTAGTAACCATTGTGCAAACTTATCGCTATCGTCTACAGGGAGTTTTGCGATTGTATAAAATGCACCCATTGGCATAGGAGAAGTTACCCCTTCCATTTTATTAAGTGCCTCTATCATAACATCTCTGCGAGTCATATACTCTGTTCTTACTGCATCAAAATATGATTGAGGTGTGGTAAGAGCGCCTTCTGAAGCAAGTTGGCCGAGTGCAGGGGAGCAAAGTCTTGCTTGAGCATATTTTAGTACTGCTTTCATAAACTCTTTGTTTTTGGAAACTATTGCTCCAACACGTACTCCGCACATACTATATCTTTTAGAAACTGAGTCTAGCAAAATTACATTTTGTTCGACTCCTTTTATATGCATACAAGAGAAGTGGGGCTCATCGGTATAGCAGAATTCACGGTAAACCTCGTCTGAGTAGATGTAGAGGTTGTTTTTCTTTGCAAGTTGGCCAAGTTCAATTAGTGCCTCTTTTGGATAGAGAGTACCTGTTGGGTTACCTGGGTTGCAAATAATAATGCCTTTTGTTTTTGGATTAATCAGTTTTTCAAACTCTTCGATTGAAGGAAGGGCAAAGCCATCTTCTATTTTGGTTCCAATAGGCTTTAATACAACATCGTTTTGGATAGCAAATGAGTTGTAGTTAGTGTAGAATGGCTCTATAACAATAACCTCGTCTTCTGGATTACAGGTAACTGCTAGTGCAATTTGTAGAGCTTCGCTGCCACCAGTGGTTATGTTTATTTCGTTGGCATCTACATTTATGTCTATATTTTGGTAATATTTGGCAAGGCCTTCTCTGTAACTGGCTATACCTGCAGAGTGTGGATAAGGAATGTAGGTATCTTTAAGTTGTCTTACAGGATCTAACGCCTCTACTGGAGAGTCAATGTCTGGTTGTCCTATGTTAAGGTGATAAACTTTAACGCCTCTTTTTTTTGCCTCTTCGGCATAAGGAACAAGTTTCCTAATAGGGGAGGAGGGCATTTTCCCTGCTTTTCTTGAAAGTGTTAACATCTTGAAAATATTTTAAATTTTGTTTATTGTTTATCTATTTTGGGTTGCAATTTCATCTTAAATAATAAACTAAATTAGAGCAAATTTATGGATATTAAAAAAAGTTCTTTAATATTTGGTTAATTCATTCATAAACCCTTCAATACCAACTTGCATTTGAGAGGTTTTGGCGGCAAAATTATTTGACAAAATAGCAAAGTAGAGTAGTTTCCCGCTCTTTTGTTCTACATATCCTGCATAGCATCTTACATTAGCTAGAGAGCCGCTTTTTGCATGGATTTTCTCTTTGAACTTAGGCTTCTCTTTTTGCAGCACATTCTTGAGTGTGCCTGGGTGGCCAGGAATAGGTAGACTATTAAAAAAATATTCGAAAACATCTGATTCACTCATAGCTTTAAAGAAATCACAAAAGAACCTAGGAGAAACATAGTTTTGTCTAGAGAGGCCGCTTCCATCTTCTTGCGTAAACCCTTTAGTATTTACTCCCATCTCTTTTAGAGTCCTTGCGAGAGCCACTCTAGAAGAGTCATATGAGCCCGTTCCCGTTAACTGTTTTCCTATCATTTTTAGGAGGGTCTCGGCATAAAAATTATTACTGATTCTATTGGTGACTTCAACTATAGAAGAGAGGGGTGCCGAGAGGGTCTCGCTAACAATGGTCATTTCATTCTGTGTAGGAGCGTTAAACTCTTTGGCATCCAAAATGTTAGGATTGCTATATATACCTTGGGATGTTAGGTGTTTTTGAAATTGAGCAGCGCAGCTTAAATGGGGGAATTTATTTGATACAGTAATGAGTGCAGAGTCGGCCCCAACTGCAACAGATCCATTAAAAAGCGCAGTTTTAGAAAGATCGGATGTATAGTAAGAGGTTCTATTGCGAGTGTGGCTACCACTTGTGAGAAGGTTGTTTTTATACTGCATACCAGGTATAACTGGGTAGTAGTTTTTCATTATAACGGCATCGCCAATATTTACACCAGGGATAAAAGTGAAAAACTGTAAGTTTTCGTTAAAGGAGAGGCCACTAGTACCACTACCATAAGATGGCCCTAAGTTGCTCCAAGACCAACTTGTTGGGACAACTTCGTGTTCAAAAAACCTGTCATCGGCTACTATGTTGCCGTTAATTCTTTTTATACCTGCATTTTTAATAGCAGTGGTCCAATCCATAAAGAGAGTGTCTACTGCTATTCCCAATGTGTCAATAGAGCCAAGGGTGGGATCGGCTCCTCCAATAATATAGAGGTCGCCATATAATACTCCATTCTCTACAAAACCAGTATGCCCTATTTGAGTTTTAAATTGAAAGTCTGGGCCAAGAACTTTTAGAGCAACACCAGTAGTAATTGTTTTCATGGTAGATGCTGTAAGCAGAGGCATATTGGGATTCCATGATGCCACGGTATTGCCTTGGCCGTCTGTGACCATTATTGCAGTGACTGAGTTGGTAAATAAAGTATCCTCTTTTAAAGTCTCTATGTACTTTTGGATATTATTGTTTTGCGAGAATAGTGCCGAAGGGGCAAAAATAGTTGTAAAAAAGATGAGGAAACTGACAATCTGTTTCATTATTTGCTATTTTAGATTATTCTACAAAAGTAATAAAAATGCATCATCTTTTTTAAAATATTAACTACATTTGCTCGACTGAGGGGAAAATAGGATGAGTAGTTTGAGAAAAAGAGAATTAGACGAGCTTTGGACTCTGCCTAAACAGAGGGAATTACTCTTTTGGAGATAATATTCCTATTTTTGCAGTATAATTAAATAACTATCATGACTGACAAAAGCAGCGATGCTAAAAAATATGCACAAAGAGGAGTCTCTTCTTCTAAAGAAGATGTTCATAAAGCTATATCAAATGTAGATAAAGGGCTATTCCCTTTGGCTTTTTGTAAAATTGTTCCAGACTATCTAACTAACGATCCCGATTATTGTATTGTAATGCATGCCGATGGGGCTGGTACTAAATCTTCTCTTGCCTATGTTTATTGGAAAGAGACGGGTGATATGAATGTTTGGAAGGGTATTTCGCAAGATGCAATTGTTATGAATATAGACGATTTGCTTTGCGTAGGTGCTACAGATAATATTTTGCTCTCTTCTACAATTGGTAGAAACAAACATCGTATTCCGGGTGAGGTTATTGGTGCCATTATAGAGGGCTCTCAAGAGTTTGTAGATAAGATGATCTGCTATGGAATTGGCATGGTTCTTACTGGTGGTGAAACTGCCGATGTGGGAGATCTTGTGCAAACGGTTATTGTAGATAGCACTGTTTGTACTAGAATGAAAAGAAGCGATGTTATTGATAACGCCAATATTGCCGAGGGAGATGTTATTGTTGCACTTGCCTCTTATGGCAAAGCCTCTTACGAAGAGGAGTACAACGGTGGAATCGGTAGCAACGGGCTAACCTCGGCAAGGCATGATCTTTTTGCCTCTTATATAGGCGACAAGTATCCAGAAAGCTATAGTAATCTAATTCCTAAAGAGCTGGCTTATACTGGTAAAAGAAGATTAGATGAGGTTGACCCTATTACAGGTTTAACTTTTGGCAAATTGCTTCTCTCTCCAACTCGGACTTATGCTCCTATTATTAAGGAGGTACTAGATAGGCATAGAAAAGATGTGCACGGCATGGTTCACTGTTCGGGAGGAGCTCAAACTAAGGTGCTTAACTTTATAAATAAACTAAAAATAATTAAGGATAATCTTTTTACTGTTCCACCTCTTTTTAAATATATTCAAAATGAGTCTGGGACTGAATGGTATGAAATGTACAAAGTGTTTAATATGGGGCACAGAATGGAAATTTATACCACTAGAGAGGCTGCTGCCAGTATAATTGCTATCTCTGAGAAGTTTGGAGTAGATGCAAAAATTATTGGTAGGGTAGAGGGCTCTTTAAAGAGAGAGGTTGTACTTAAAACAAAATTTGGAGACTTTAATTATGGTATGTAATTTTTTTACAAAAAAAGTAACTCTGGTTATTACAGGAGTACTTTTGTTTTCACTTACAGCTTGTAAATCAGGTGATAAGAGTGAATTGGAATCTCAGATACCTCTTGTATCTAAGGTTCTAAATGATGAATCTTCTATCTATTATGCAAATTATCCTGCATATCCTAAGGAGCTCAAGAGCTTGCCTATAGGAATGTTTGATTCGGGAACAGGTGGGCTCACTGTAATGGAGCAGTTTCTTGCCTTGGATAGCTTTAATAACGAAACAGGCGAAGAGGGACCAGATGGCATTCCAGATTTTGAAGGAGAGGAGTTTATCTATTTGGCAGACCAGGCCAATATGCCTTATGGAGTCTATGCATCTCAGGGGAAAAAAGATTTTTTCCGCGAACTTATTATAAAAGATGCGCTATTTCTTACCAAGGAGCCTCACAGAACCAAAGTTGTGGTGATAGCTTGTAATACTGCTACTGCATTTGGGTTAGATGATGTAAGGGCTCTCTTAGAGAGGAGTAACACAGGTGTAAAGACAATTGGGGTTATAGATGCTGGTGTAGATGGCGCTATGAAGCCTATTTTTGTAGATGAAGAGAGCTTTGCGGTTGGTGTTTTGGCTACAGTTGGTACTATCTCTTCTGGTGGATATCAAAACAGTATAAAGAGTTATGCTGTTAATAATGATTATAAGGGAGATGTAAGGGTTGTGAGTCATGGTAGCTTAGGGTTTGCCGAGGCTGTAGATTCTGAGCCCGATTATATATCTAATAGTGCGCAGAGAGTAAGAGAAGTGTATAGGGGCCCTATTTATGGAAGTAGTGATGGTATAAAGCCAGAGTTATTGCCTCTATATAATTTTGATTACTCAGGTAACGCTCTATTAGTTAAAAAAGATGCTGATGATTCTATTTTAGATATTCAGTTAAATTCGACAGGTAATTATGCTCGCTTTCATTTAGTTACTCTTTTAGATAAACATAGAGAAGAGAACCCTGGTGTTAAGATGAAGAGTATTATTCTTGGTTGTACTCACTATCCATATCTTTACGATACTCTGGCTACTGTTATTGAAGAGCTTAAGGAATATAAAGAGAATGAAGAGAGGGTGTTTGCTCAATTGATAGACCCAGAGATCTTTTTTGTAGACCCTGCTGTTAATACTGCAAAAGAGACTTTCAAACAACTATTCGCTGCTAATATCTTAAATCTTAAACACCAAGAAACCAGGTTGGAAGCTTATATATCTGTTCCGCATAGTGATTTACCACAAAGTGCAAAAGATTCTATTGGCAATCTTAGTTTTGATTTTAAATATGGGAGAGAGATGGGTAGCGATATCCCTAGTGTGAGTGTAGTGCCGTTTTCTTTAGATAATATTAATAGCGAAAATCTAATGAGAATTCAAAAGAGGTTGCCTTACACATACTCCCTCATAAAAAAGAATTTAGAGTAGAATGATATATAAAGAGTCCATTACTCCTAAAGAACTTGAAAGTTTCCCCTTAGCTAAATTTAAAGGAGAGATTACTTTGGTAGAAGCTCTAGATAAAGACTATTATGATGCTGTTGGCTATTTAAGTAATCAAAAAATAGTTGGCTTTGATACAGAAACTAAACCCTGCTTTACAGCAAATACTAAGAAACATAGTGTTGCACTATTGCAGCTCTCGGGCAAAGAGAGAGTCTTTTTATTTCGTTTACATAATTTAGGACTGCCCAAAGAGCTAGCCAAGATTCTTTCATCTTCAAAAATTCACAAGGTAGGAGCAGCTATCCACGACGATATTAAAGCACTGCAAGAACTTACAAGGTTCTCCCCAAAAGGGTTTGTAGATTTACAATCTATTGTAATTAACTGGGGTATTACAGAGAAAAGTGTTCGCAAGCTGGCTGGTATAATTTTAGGAGTAAGGGTCTCTAAATCTCAACAACTTTCTAACTGGGAGGCCCCAGAGCTGAGTCTTGCACAACTTAATTATGCCGCAGTAGATGCCTGGGTATGTCAAAAAATGTACTTAAAGTTACTTAGCACACCCAAACCAAAAGCTGTTTTGTAACTTTAAGAGCGCTTTTTAATTATGGAAAATTTTGAAATACCAAAAGGGAGTAAAGCAGATATATATAAGGCATTAATTCCTCAAATTAACGCTTTAGTTGAGGGGGAGAGTGATTTATATGCCAATCTAGCCAACATTGCAGCAGCTCTCAAAGAGGCATTTAACCATTTTTGGGTGGGTTTTTATCTTGTTAAGCAAGATAAGTTAGTTTTGGGGCCATTTCAAGGGCCGGTGGCCTGCACTAGAATTGCTTATGGCAGAGGAGTTTGTGGAGCAGCATGGAAAGAGAAGAGAACTCTTGTTATGCCAGACGTAGATAAATTCCCAGGGCACATAGCCTGCAGCTCTCTGTCTAAATCGGAAATTGTAGTTCCACTCTTTTATAATGAACAAGTTGTAGCTGTCTTGGATATAGATAGCATGGAGCTCAACTCCTTTGACCAAACCGACGCCCACTACCTAGAACAGCTTTTCAAATCATTAAAGTTTTCACCTAGCGCATTCAAGTAACTCTAGGCGTCTTCTACAGGGTTACCGCTTTGCGGGTCTTTCAGTGCAAGAGTATTGTCTGTTTATAAACTAAAGTTCAAAAGTTAAAAGATGGTAGTTAGTGTGGTTGATTAATACGGTAATCACATTGTCATTAGGGCTTTCTGCCATATATAATGGGACACGTGTGCTCTGTTTGTCTTTGAGTTAGTATGCTATAAATAAGAGAGTTAAGTTTTGAGATTTTGCCTATTATTGAAAATCTGAAAAATTAGATTTCAGCAAATCAAGTAGTTGACTCAAAGACAAAAAGAAGAATTTTTTTTGTATTTTTATAGATTGTTAGAATACCTAATTTAATATGAAATTCTATAGATTATCTACGCTTATGCCGAGGCTTTCATTGTTGGTTGTGCCGAGGCTTTTATCGTTGGTTGTGCCGAGGTTTTCATATAGGTTTTTGCCGAGGTTTTTACCAATGGTTGTGCCAATGTTGTTGATGCTGTTTTTGTTCTCTTGCCAGGGTGGCAGGGTGCAGAGGTTGGCGGTAGATGGGGTGAGTAAAGAGCTTGCTGTGAATAGGAAGGAAAATATTAAAGATGTTGTTTACTCTTTAAAGTTTGCAATTCCGTTGAAGCGAGATTCTGCAATAGAGGCAAGTGTTGTGATTGATTTTTCTCTTTCTGAAAGAGATTTTGTAGTGTTAGATTTTAAACCTTCTTATAAGTTATTGGGGAACGGCCTTAGAGCGCAGGATGGAAAAAAAATAGAGAACAGAAATAACAGACTTAAAGAACATGATAGAGAAGATAGTAGTGATGGACATGACGGGCACGATGGACATGACGGGCACGATGAGCACGATGAGCATGACGGGCATGATGGGCATGACGTAGATGGGCGTTTAACAGCAATAATTAATGGAGCTAAAATTAGCCTCGGCATAGAAAACGAGCATATTATTATTCCTAAAAAATATCTTAAAAAGGGGGCAAATAGCGTAGCTATTAATTTTGTGGCGGGGGAGCTGTCGTTAAATAGAAGGCAAGATTTGCTCTACACGCTTTTGGTTCCGGATAGGGCTAGAACGTTGTTTCCCTGTTTTGACCAACCCAATTTAAAAGCGAAATTTAATTTGTCTTTGGATATTCCTGCGGGTTGGGTGGCTTTGGCAAACGGTAAAATGATTGAAGAGATTTTTACCGCAGAGAATAAGAATGTCAAGGATACTCACAATTTAGAGAATGATGAGAGTGTAGAGAGTATCGAAAATATTAAAAGTGCCGAGGTTATTAGCAGTGCCGAGGTTATTAGCAGTGCCGAGAGCACCGAAATAATTAGCAGTGTACACGGTGCTAAGGGTTTCAAGAGCTTGATATTTTCGCAGACAGAACCTATCTCTACCTATTTGTTCTCTTTTGTAGTGGGTGATTTTGAGATTATTACAGAGAATAGGGTAGGGCGGGAGATCTCTATTTACCATAAAGAGAGTGACCCCTTGAAAGTTGCTCAATCTAAAGAGATTTTCGATTTGATCTATAGCTCTTTGGAGTGGCTAGAAGATTTTACTGCAATAGATTACCCGTTTGCAAAATATGATATTGCAATAGTGCCTGGGTTTCAATATGGAGGGATGGAGCACATGGGGGCTACGCTCTATTCAGACAGAACTATGTTTTTAGAAGAGAGTGCAATTATTACAGAGCAGCTTGGGCGTGCCAAGCTTATTGCCCACGAGACTTCTCATATGTGGTTTGGAGATTATGTTACTATGCCGTGGTTCAACGATGTATGGATAAAAGAGGTTTTTGCAAATTGGTTTGCAAGTGCAATAGTGTCGCCTCTGTTCCCAGAGATTGACCATAAGTTAAACTTTATAAATACCTATTTCCCTATCTCTTATGCCCAAGACAGAACCTTGGGAGCAACAGCTATTCAGCAAGAGTTAGACAACTTGCAAAATGCTGGTCTTGTCTATAATTACATTATTTACAATAAGGCTCCAATTGTTATGGAGAAGCTGGTTTCCAAGATTGGAGAGCCGCTTTTTAGAGAGGGAATTAGACTCTATTTAAAGAGATATGCCTATTCAAATGCCTCTTGGGACAATCTTATTGAGATTTTGGACTCGTTGAGTGGCCAGAACCTTACAGAGTGGAGCAATGTTTGGGTGAAAAAGAGGGGGCGGCCAATTATTGATGTGCGGTTAAAGGGCGATTCACTTTTGTTAAATGAGAGGGACCCATTTGGAGAGGGGGCAGAGTGGGCCGAGGATGTTGCTTTTAATAGTACTACTTTTAATGGGGTGCCCAATTTTGATGGAACCAGTTATGCTTTAATTGTGCCCGATTCAGTTTTATTAGATCAAATAGTATTTAAGTTTAAACATGGCCAAGTTACTAATGATGTAGCTCGTTTAAGTTCTATTATAAATTTATATGAGTTGTGTGATGCTGGCTATTTAGAGGCCGAGGTATTTCTCTCTTTTATTGAGAGTTTACTGGAGAAGGAGAGCAATATAATTATCTATTCTAGGGCTTTAAGCTATCTCTCCTCTTCACTTTTTAGACCCTATTATGAGCAAACGGAGAGAGTTTTGCAAAATATTTTTCTTTTCTCTGCCAATAGGTCTAAAAGATCTAAAGAAGACCAAAAAGGAGCAGTTGATAAATCAGAAAATTTTGAAGGCAAACTAGTGTGTGTTTCAGATAATTCTAATGAGATCTTAGATAAGTCAAAGAGGGCTATGGCGTTTAAAGCGTTTTTAAATGTGGTAACTTCTAGTGGTGCTGCTGATGAGCTTTATAAAATTTGGGAAAATCCACAAGAATTTAAAGAGGTTTCGCTAGGGGAGAGAGATTTAATGCGGCTCTCATATGAGTTGGCTATTTTCTTTCCGCAAAGAGCAGATTATATTAAAGAGAAGCAGTTGCAAAGAATGATTTCTAATGATTTAGCTTCTAGAAGTGTTACTTTAAAAAAAATAAACTCCAAAATTGGCGTTACTAATAATTTAGTCTCTTATAGTGGGGTTTCTAACGTGAGGGTAGAGGAGTTCCTTTTTATTTTCCCTTCTGTTTACTCTCAAATTGAAGTAAGAGATTCTGTGTTTAACTCTCTGCTTTTGAGTTCTAACAGGGGAGTAGAACCTTGGGCTGCCTCTGCGCTCTCTTACTTAAACCATAGAACAAGGCAAAATGAATCTCGGCACTATATAGCCCCTGCATTAGAAATTATAGAGGAGATTCAGGTAACTGGAGATATTTTCTTCCCTGCCAACTGGCTTGCAGCACTTTTAGATGGACACTCGTCTGCCCAGGCTCGTAAAATTGTAGAGGAGTTTTTAGACAGCTCTTTGAACAGTTCTTTGAACAGCTCTTTAGGCAGTAATTTAGACAACTCTTTAGACAATAGTTTTAAGAACTCATTGAATTACTCCTTAGATAAGTCTCTCAAGAGTTCAAAGAGTATCAATCCAATGCTGAGGTCAAAAATATTGCAGGCGTCACATCATCTTTTTAGAAACGGACAAGTTAGAAATTAGCAATTAAATTTAAAATGAGCAATCAGAGTAAAGCTATGATAATGGGTGGGTTTGTGGTGCTCTTTTGGGGTACTGCTGCTACTGCATTCAAAATAGCTTTGAGTGGATTAGATTATGTTTTGCTACTTCTAATTGCTGCTTCTACTGCTTTGATTATCTCTGCTGTAGAGATGGCAATAAGTAGAAAATACGGGAAGGTAAAGGCTATTTTTAAAGACAACCGTAAAGTTGTTAAATATGCTGCTCAAGGTTTACTCAACCCTTTTCTCTATTATTTGGTTCTTTTTAAGGCCTACTCTCTTTTGCCTGCCCAAATAGCACAGCCTCTTAACTATTCGTGGCAAATTGTATTGCTGCTAATGATTGCTGTAGTGTTTAGGCATAAGCTAAAGCCTATTCAATTGATTGGAGTGTTGGTTAGTTTTGGTGGAATAATAATGCTTTCATTTAATAATAGCGCATCGCCTGTGGGCACACTCTCTATTACTGGGATACTGTTGGCACTGGGGAGTGCTTTTATCTGGGCAACCTATTGGGTCTCTAAAATTAATTCTAAAGAAGACTCTTCGGTTTCGCTCTTTATAAATTTCTTGTTTGGTACCTTTTACCTTGTTTTAATTTCTCTCTTTATCTCCTTTGAGACTCCAGAGTTAAAGACTTTTTTAGCAGGAGTTTATGTTGGTTGTTTTGAGATGGGATTTACTTTTATTCTTTGGGGAAAAGCACTTAACCTTGCTACAAATAAGGTGGCATTGGCACAACTCACCTATTTGGCACCAGTTCTCTCTCTAACTCTTATTCATTTTATTCTTAAAGAAGAGATTGGAACGTTAACTATTTTAGGTCTTCTTTTTATATTGGGAGGTATTCTTGTTGCAAATCTTAAGAGAAAAGAGCGTAAACCTCTTTTGGCTAATTAAAAAAAATAGCTATCTTTGCAGACTCAAAATGGTACCCTGGCCGAGTGGTTAGGCAGCGGTCTGCAAAACCGCCTACAGCAGTTCGAATCTGCTGGGTACCTCTCTCTAATCTCTAAAAAAAGAGACTGCCTAAAAAGTAGGCAGCCTCTTTTTTTATTAAATACTCGCCACTCTTACATGTCTTACATGTCTTGCGTGCATTAAAAAGCTCACCAACAGCAACGCTGTTTTTTTAACGCTATTTTCTTCGTGTTTTTCGGGATTTGAGGAAAGCCTCCCTTTGGTCATTTAACACTCCTCTGCCT
>JBAYBU010000008.1:0-13147 GCA_041669105.1 Bacteroidales bacterium
CTAGTAATGGTGGCTCAAATAGATCCTTCGCTAAGAGTGCGATTCTCTACCTCTCATCCAAAAGATATAGATGAGTCGTTAATAAGGGCTATCGCTAAATACCCTAATATTTGTAAACATGTACACCTGCCTATACAATCGGGCAGTAATGCTGTGCTTAAAAGAATGGGCCGAAAATATACCAGAGAGGGATATTTAAAAAAGGCAAACCTCATAAAAGAGCTAATACCTGAATGCTCTCTAAGTACAGATATAATTGCAGGGTTCTCTGGAGAGACCGAGCAAGATCACCAGGAGACTCTCTCTGCAATAAGAGAGGTAGGTTACTATACTGCCTTTATGTTTCAATACTCTGAGCGGCCCGATACTTTGGCCGCAAAAAAATATCCCGACAACGTTTTAACCGACGTTAAAAACAGAAGACTAAGCGAAATTATAGCTCTCCAACAAGAATTTTCTCATACCTCCAATAAGGCCGATTTAGGCAAAACTTTTGAAGTACTTGTTGAGGGTGCCTCTAAACGTTCTAGCAAAGAGTTATTCGGAAGAACATCGCAAAATAAAGTTTGTATTTTTCCTGCGGGTAAACACAAAGTTGGCGATTACGTTAATGTAAAAGTTGTCTCCTGTTCGTCGGCAACTCTTAAAGGAGTTGTAATTGGCTAAAAGAAAAGGTAGCGGCAAGTAGCTATACCAGCAACTGCTGTCTCTTTAACTGACCCTTGAGATGTTACTATTTTCATTAATGAATTTGATGTGAAACTCACTTCGGCAGTAAAAATATTACCTGTAGAGGGGCTCACTCCTAGTCCATAAAAATAGGTGCCACTAAAGAGAGTAGAAACACTCCCTGTACTTGTCTCTACTGAGTAAATTGATGCTTTTTCTGGCATGTAGCTATCATTAAATATAGTGTGGTATGTATATACATATTCTCCTTTTGGACCAGAGGTAATATATCCATCCATGTTATCTACAGGAACTTCTACTACCTTAATCACACTTAATGAAGAGGGACTAATTTGCACAACACCTTTATCTGGAAATGAAGCCCATATCATTGCCTTATTATCAAATGTAAGATGTTTTGCTGCGCCGGTAACATCTGCTGCTCTTATAACTGCCAGCGAAATCATTTTATCTCCTGTAACATCCAAAACATTCACGCCTTCGCGAGTTGCTACAAATAAATTATTACTGTATAACACAAGCCCCTCGGCATCTGTGCCAACAAGTACTTTTTTCAATAACTCTTTTGTTTGCAAATCATACACTGCTACATAGGAGTTTGGGTACTCCCAAAAGCCAGATGGGGCAACCACATAGTCATAATCCCAATTAGTAACATAGATCCTTGTATCTGTAATAAGAGCTGTTCTTGGAGTGGCCAATCCTTTGGTAATTGACTCCGCTACTGTTTTTGCCGTTCTTGAATCTATTATTTCAATTTTATCGGGATTATTACATACAAGATAGGCCTGCTTATTAGGAGCAACTGCACCCGAAATAACAGTAGCACCAATGGCTACCCCATTTGCCTGTTCGTAAACTCTATTTTCGATAGTGCTACTAGTCTCGTCATAAAGTGAGATACTCGCAGAGTGTTCTGTAAAATTCCCTTGATTAATAACAATAACCTTTTGATCCATAGATACTAAAGGGTCTGAATTTTCTTTTGAGCAAGCTACAAAAGAGAGAGCCACTAACGTGCTCATTAATAATTTTAAAAAAATCGTTTTTTTCATTTTGTTTTATTTTATTGTTTTAAATTATCTATCTAAAAAAATACCTCAATGCTAGTTGCCAATTGCGGCCTGGCATTGCATAGAATTTTACATTTTGGTAATATTCATTTGTAATGTTTTTGAGCGCTATATTTATAGAGTAACTGTTGGCTCCTAAACTACCTTTTAAGGTAAGACCAATATCAACTAAAAAGTAGGGTTTTAACATATCATATATATCAAGAGTTGTTCTCTCCCCTGTATATGAGAAATTTACAAAAGAGCTTAAAGCTCCTTTATCTACTGTAAACGAACTCCTTAAAGAGTGCTTGGGCTGGAAAGCAAGTTGTTCTCCTATAGCTGGATCTTCATTCCACAACCCTTTTTCCATTTTCACATTGGTATAACTATAATTAAGAGTAGCGCCTAGACTCCAAGGTAAAAACTCCCTCTTAAAAGAGATTCCAAGCTCTACACCTTGCGAAAGGACCTCGGGTATATTTTGTGGCCTCCACACCTGCCCAGCAGGTAACCATCTAATCCAGTCGTTTACTTCACTACGGTAAAGAGTTATAAAACCTTTAAAAGAACTATTAACTCCAAACCAGTTATAATCTACTCCACCCTCTGCAGTAAAAGATTTTTCACTTTTGAGATAAGTATGTACCCCTCCCCAATAGCGATCGTTTAAGGAGGGAACTTTGCTATTTCTAGAGAGAGCGGCTTTTAACGAAATAGTGTGGCCATTAAAACGGATTGGAGTAAATTTAAAATCTAAAGAGGGCATAAAGGGGACTTCGCTATTTGTAACCCAGCCTGCTCTGGCTCCTGCAGATATAATTAAATTAGGGATCAAATGAGGGTTGTACCTAGCAAGGAAAAAAAGATAACCTCGACTCTCTTGCACAGAATCGGCAAACGATTTAGCAGATGGAAAAATATATTCATACGAGCCTCCTCCTTTTAAAAGAAGCTGAGTGGTAGAAAATTGAGCCTCGGCGCTCCCTAAAATTTTAGAGGCTTCAATTATATCTTCTTTATATCTTTCATAGTCATTTGCAAAAGAGACCCTTGCACTATAAGTCAACAAAGACCCTACTGTATTGTAGTTAAGCGAGGCCCTTAAGTTTCTATCTAAAATAGAGGCATAAGTCTCTGGTCTATCATTCAATGAGACAGAAGGTTGAATCTCTCTATCAAAAGTGAGATACCATAAATTAAAAGAGAGAAGAGATGAGTCCTTAAATTTCCTGTAAAACTCTTGCAACACCCCAGCATTCATATACCCACTGTTATTAAGACGCTCTTTGGGAAGTCCCGGCTTGGTATTATTCAGAAAAGAGTAGTTGTTTTTTGCCTCTGTATAAAAAATGCTTGTACGGGATTCGCTTCTATTATTTGAGTACCTAAACGTTGCCCCAGTGTAGAGAGAAGAGTAGCTCCCTACGCTCAAAAGGAGATCTCCGCTATACCCCTTTTTCCATGCGGGCTCGGTTTTTAGTTGCAAACTACCCCCTATACTTCCATCGCCATAGAGTGCAGAGTTTCCACCTATATGAACATCTAATTTATCAAAAAAGTAGAGAGGAACATGAGAGAGATTGGTTTGCCCAAGCGTAGGAACCGAAAGGCTCATACCGTTCCAGGCTATCGAAGTATGCGAAGATGACGTCCCCCTCACAGAGAGATAAGAGGCTGCTCCTCTACCATACTCTTTAAGGTAAATTGCACTTTGCTCTCTAATAAAATCTGCCAAAGAGTTTATTTTCATTTGTGACAAGATCTCCTGAGACGCTTGTATAACATTTGTACCAATAGCAAATGAACTATTGGGTACAGTGCCTCTTCTAATGCCACTGCTAATAATTACCGAATCCATCTTGTATTTTTTAACAGTGTCTATAATTGCAGCTCTATTGTTTACAGTTGCCCCATCGGTAAATAAGAATCTATCCAGAGTTGGCAATATATCTGCTACTGTGGCTAAATCATCATTAGCAATAGGGCTAATAGAATTTTGCGCAGAGGCTTTAGCCCCAACGAAAAGCGCAATAAATGCAAAGCAAAAAACAATAAAAGATATACCTCTGTGCATCGCTCCCTATCTCCCGAAAGTTCGATTAAAATATTAAGCCTCCAGCAGGTTTTCTGACTTAGCTTTTAGATTCGCACCTTCCCGCCGTTTTTGGCAGTGGTAGGAGAGCGAAAAACCCATTTGGGTAAGCATTACAGCAGCGGGCACTGTTTCCGAATCTCACGGAATTCCCTTTTCTGATAAGCAGTGCAAAGATAGTTAATTAAATTTAATTTTGCGAGGGTTCTAAAATTAACTACTTTTGCACACCAAAGTTTACCAAATAAAAATTGCCCGGATGGCGGAATTGGTAGACGCGCTGGTCTCAAACACCAGTGACCGTAAGGTTGTGCCGGTTCGATCCCGGCTCCGGGCACATGCAAAAGAGGCTGTCTATTTTTTAGACAGCCTCTAATATTATAGGGCAAAACCTTATTATATGCTATTTATAAATAGTAATAATGTCTCTATAACTATTTTGAGATTAATGGTGATTCTTTTTGAACACTAAGTGGTTTTTTGTTAATCTCAATATCTTCAATCAAAATTGATTTAGGATAGATAATAGAGGTAGGTATTACCCCACCATAAAGATAATTCATAGCCTCCTGCTCTTTACTAACTCCCAACACTCTCTTAAGCTTAGTTAATGGAACTGGAGTGATTTCCGAACCTGTTACCAAAGTTTCTGAGCCATCTTTAACTGATACTTTATAAATAAACTGATCTGTCTCTGATGCTATTTTTCTCACGATATAAGCATAATCCAATCCCTCTTCAATAGCTGCTTTTATAAGTTCATTTTTAAGCTCTTGCGAAGAACTCCCATTAACAGAACTGACAACTAGAATTCCTGGAGCAACATTAACTGAAATTGATCTTGGTTTTACACCGAATCTCATACTTCCAGTAGACTCTTTAACCTTTTTTGTTGGAATACGGCTACTAAGAAGAGTTTTTAAAATTCCATTTTCAATAAGCTTAACCTCTTTAGTTGGAACTACACCCTGAGCATCAAATTTGTAACTACCAAGTAAGGGGAATCCTTTAAAATCAGTTAGATCGGTTCGGTTTGTAACACTCAATCTACTATCAATCACTTTTTTGTTTATTCTCTCTTCTAATGGTTTTACATTCTTATGAGAGGTTCTCTCTAATCTTGCAACAGTTGCCATAACCTGTATTGGTTTTCTAAAAGAGATTATTCCCGATAGAGAGACTAGATTATCCGATAAAATATCAGAAACTGCCAACTCTTCAAATAACACTGGACCAAGATAATATTCATCCATTGTTACTGCGCTTTTAAGTGCCACTAGCCTTTCTGCAAATAAATTCACCTTTTTAGTAAGCTCTTCTTGAGAAGGAAGTTTATCAAATGTTTGAGCATAAATAACTTCCCGATCATCAATGATTTGCCCTTTTACATTTCTTACTACACCTTTGATTGTTAAGCTAACATAGCTTACCGGTTCTTTTATCTTTGTTCCCTCTGTAGACAAAAAATAGTAAATCGTCTCAATTCCATCAATCTCAATTCTAGAATTCACTATCTGAGGATATTTTACAAACTCCTTAGACAACTTACTTGACAACTCTTCATAAGAGTCCCTGTCTAGATTAAAATCGGGTATAACTGGTGTACTAACCTCAACTCTCTTTAAAGGAAGCATATCTGGCAATGCTTTTTCTTCTGCAGTAAGAGTTGCCGTTTTTATATTGTTCTTCTTAGAGTTGAACACCTCAACAGCAAGCTTATAAGCTAAATCAGAAGTTTGCCAAAAATTTCTTCTTAGCTGATCGTAATTATCGTCAATGGTAGTGAAACTAGGCAATAAAACTCCATTGCCTGAGTAAGAATAGTCACTTGAAAAATTACTATCCCCAACATAAAGATTTACTGAATTCCTTCTCTCTTTTGAACTCTCTTTGCATGATAGTAATACACCTAAAGAGCTACTAATAGAGATATATTGGGTTTCGCCAACTGTATAAGCAATAAAGTATGGGGCCGGTGAAGCTGGGAGAATCAGCTCATTTTTACTACGAACCATTTCGTCCTGCATAGCCTTAAATAAAACATTTTCATTTGTCTGACCAAACAAAGAGATTATTGTAAGGAGTTGAGCAATTAATAAAGTATATATGTATCTCATTTCTTTAATTATTATTTGTTTATATAAGTGTTATGGGCGCGGTAAAAGTGGTGGTGTTACTGTTGGTTTGGCTTTCTTTTGTAACTCTACTTTTTTTACCATTATGGTAGGTGATATAGCGGTAACTGGTACATGTCCCGAAGAGGCCCCACATGTTCCAGTAAATATTTCAAATTCACCTCCAGCATAAACAATATTAGAAAACATAGAAAGTGGGGTACCAATCATATCAACTCCTCTTACTAATTCATCTTCCCTACCATCAACATAAATTTTATATACCTCCAAAGGAGTCACATTAAATGAATTTGCACTGGTTCTTCCTGTTTGAGTGAAACCTCCTGTAACTGCTTTGAAAAAATAGCCATACTCCTTATCCTGTTCTTTTGCCTCGTTTATGAGTAGCTCTCTCAATTGTGCGTCTGTCTTAAATGCGTTTGTCTCAACTATAAGATTTGATTGGCGCGAAGTTGGATCGTATTCAAATTCTGCTCTTGAATGGCCGTTTGATTTTGGAAATCCATCTAACCCTGTTCTACTCATTAGAAAATTTTCCAGAATACCATCTTTTACAACCTCTACTCTTTCTCCTCTAACTCCTTGTTCGTCAAAAATATAGTGGCCATTTAGAGCATTCCCATGATATTTTTTCATGGTTGGATCACAATATACACTAAGACTTGCGGGTAAGACACTCTCTCCAACCATATTTTTAAAAGTTTGTCCGTCTCTTTCACTTTTCATTTTTTGCCCCTCAATTCTGTGTCCAAAAATTTCATGGAAAAATACACCACTTGCAGATCCTGATAATAATGCTGGACCAGTGTAGGGCTGAACCAATGGAGCAACTTTTAACTTAGATAATTTAGTTGACATTATGTTAATGTCCTTGATTACTTCTGCTTCTGAGGGTAGCTCATCCATCGAAAATGCAAAATAACTATTGTGGAGAGGTAATTCCATTCCATCATCAGCCATAGTTATTCCTCTTACACTTAATTGTATATAAACTCTATTTTCTGCTATCTCTGCTCCTTCTGTAGAAACAAAATATTTTCTCCAAATTTTAAAAGTCAATGTAGTGTTTGCAGAAATAATATCTTTATTCTCGGCAAGAGTTGCACTGTATTTATTTAGTTTATGTTGCCAAAGGTTAATATCTAGTTTAATTTTATCATCCTTTATTGTAGGCTCAAAATACTTCTCGGCCTTTGCTTTTGTAAAGTCTGGAGATTTATCTTGATTTTCTACCTGTACACCTTTTTTTGCTTTGGATCTCTCGAAACTCCTCAATGCAAATTTATATCTCTTATTAACCTCCTCTTTAATAATCTCCTTAACAGCATCCAAACCATTTTGAAGATCCATAGGCAAAAGTATTGAAGGAGGACCAGAAAACATGGTGACTCCAACTCCATTTTGAGTTTCATGAAAATTATCAAACTCTGGGGAACCTATCCTAATCTGTGGCACAAAGAGTAATTGCCTCTCTTCCTCAACGTTATTTGTCGCTCCCATAGAAGATCTTAAAATTCTAGTGTTCTTGTCCATAACCCTATAATTCATATAATACGGAGGATACTCACCCTTCTGCAGAATGGTCATATGACTCTCCAACTCACTTTTGAGTAAATCCAGCATTTTATCTTGAGCTGGAAGTTGTATGGCAACTAACGCTAACAACGACAATAAGAAAATTTTTACTTTCATTAATTTATTATTTAGTTAAAAAAATTATCAATTAAACAGCCTGCACCGTTGGCATACTTATTCATCTTTGCAAGATAATAAAACAAAATCAATTTTCAATATATGAAATATTTAAAAATTAACACTTCAATTAAAATAGCGAGTTAATATTATATCTAAACTATGCTAATTTAGAGTATTACGATATATCTATATAAAATGGTAACTTTGTAAAAATCTACCCTTGCTCTTGAACTATCTAGCTCACATATTTCTTTCTGGGAACGACCGCCAATTACAAGTAGGCAACTTTATTGGCGATTTTGTAAAGGGGCGTAGTCACGAAAATTATCCACCGCAAATTCAAACGGGAATTCTGCTACATAGAGAGATCGATAGCTTTACCGATAGTCACCCAATTTTTCTTGAGACAGTAGAGTTTATGCGCCCTACCTTTAGCCGCTACTCTGGAATAATTGCCGATATGTATTTCGACTATTTATTAGCATCGGACTTCAAAAAATATAGTCCAAAATACAGTCTCAATTGCTTTGCTGCAAATTTTTATCTCTCTGCACTTCTTAACTATAGACATTTACCAGAACAAGTGAAGGGCTTTATATTTCACTTCATTGGTACAAACCGCCTTAAAAAATATGGAAGTTACAAGGGGCTCCAAAGGTCATTGCAAATTATGGAACACTTTAAAACCAGCGCCATTAACCCAGAATTAAGTATTGAGTTTCTTAAAAAAAATGAACAAGCCTTAAAAAAGTACTTTCACACTTTTATGCCACAAGCAATATCTCATTTTAGGTAATCCCCTTCACCTATTCAAAATCATAATAATCACAACCTTTCGGAGTCAATTTATAACCCCTAAACAACAGTGCCTCCACAACATACAGTCATAAAATCAAATCTACTTAATAACAACTGTAAGCTTTGTGTCTGAACTCATACCAACAAAAGACCACTCTTGTGTTCCACTCAAATTGCTCCCCGCTCTATAGTATATATTTGAACCTGGTTGTTGAATCCAAGGCAAGTCGTTATAGATATAAGGAGAAGGCGAGTAATTATAAAGGTTAATTGATCCCAAATCATAAGCAATGCCATTAATAGTTGATGTAATCCAAGAACCAGTATTATAAATATAACCTGCACTCATTGTTGTTTTATCAGACAAAAGATTGGCAGCACCAAACCTCTGGAGAATATCTTCATAATTAAGCCCTCCTCCCCCATTAAAGTTTACTGCTTGCACAATAGAATTAACACCTGTCGAATTATTCTGGATAAGCTCTTTAATAAGATTTACTCCCCCATAGTTTCTCATTAGATAAGCGCCTAAAGCATAAGTTTTAGAGTAGTTCAAAAGACGCTCTGATTGGTTAGAGCTCCAGTTTAATAGATTATATTCATTGTTGGAATTGTACCGTGGGAGCCTACCACTTCTGTTACCAGCACTCCCCGCATTAGAAGTTATATATGACACTCCTCTAGGGCCATCTGCTAATATTTTACTAGCAACTAAATCCTCTATGCATTGTGCGCACATCTCATTTATTGCAGTATTCCCAATTTGATTTTTTAGGATCCTTTTTTGATAAAAATAGATCATATGAGTGAATTCATGTGCTAAAGCAGATACCACATGCATAGGGTAGTAGTGGGAGATATCCCATGTTCCATTAGTTTTAATTGCAAAAAGAATCGCATCTATTGTAAACATCAACTTTTCATTAGATGTTGAATAAGAAGTTCTAAGAAAATTGTCTCTACTATAGAAGTATCCAAGAGTTAAAGCACCCGTAATTGTATTGTCATTATCAATATCTGTTAACCAAATATGTATATCACTATCGTTTAAAATTAAATTTGAGTAACCAGTATAACCCCAAGGATCTCCACATATATTTGTAACCCATTCATATATATCGTTATTTGCACCAGGATTAAGAAATTTAGGAGCCAATGCATCTACCATCTCTTGAGTAACATAATATATTTTTGTGCTCTCTGGGCCCCAACACGTGTTATCTACCCATATATATAGATTTTTCCCGTGGGCAGATATTACTTTTCTTACTGTAGATAGATGTGGATTGCCAATATCATCGTACAAAAGCTCACTCGAACCCAAAGCTAGTTTCTCTGGCTGTAACTCCGAATGATGTTTATACTCCAATTTTGTAATCCCATCTGTAGGATACTTCCAAGGATCATTGTTAAAATCGCTAATATGCGGTTTACCAGAAATAATAAAAGGAGGTTCAGAAAAAATTATAGACTTTTCTACAGAACTCATAGATACAACATTGCTATGTATTTGAGGTAATGTTGTTGAGTTGTCTCTGTTTTTATTTGAAAAAATAAAAAAAACGTTTTTATCATTAAGATTATTTAACCTATAAATAAAATTATTAGAGATATTTGTATGTTGAACCATATTAGAAAATCCCTCAATTAATGTAGCACCAAGGTTTATTATATATATTTGTGTTGCTACTGTACTTTCGAGCCAATTGGGTTTAAAAGCTTTTGCTTTTAATGTTGTCCCTTCATTTATAAAAATACTACCACTATATAATGCCGAAGTTACTGTTGGTTCGCCACCGTCTAAGGTATATCTAATTTCTGCTCCATCTGTAGCGCAAGTAATAGATACAGTTTGTGCTACTGTATATGCTCTACCTTTAGGGCTAATCACTGGCGTCGCTACTATGGAGGTAGTTGTAAAAACTATTTGATTTCCATACGAAGTACCAGATCTGTTTGTTGCATAAGCCCTAGCATAGTACTTTGTTGCAGGATTTAGATCTATAATATCAATTACAAAATCACCCATCCCAAGTCCATTACTTTTCTTAAAGTTTTGAATAGTAGGGTTTTCTAAAGTATTCCAACAGATGCCACGGGCCAAAATAGGCGCTCCGCCATCGTTTGAAATATTGCCTCCACTTTTAGCAGAGTATAAATGAATATCATAGACATCCAAAGTTGTTAAAGTGGGTAAATCAGGAGCTTTATCTTGAATGATTATAAGAGTGTCTGTAAGTTGGAAGAGAGGTTGTTGTATAATTATTTGAGCCGATCTATTCTCATGAGTAAAATTTCTTTCAATACTAAATTGTAGGTTCTCTTTAGTAAGGGATTTTGTTGCGAGTTGTGATATCCAAGATTGTGATTCTAAAGGTATATTCACAATATATTGAACATTACTATTAAGTTCTACACTTAAAACCACAGCTGTATCTAACACGTTAAACAATTTGGTTGTAATAATAATTGCATTTAACTGAGATTGAAAAATATTAATAACACTTAACAATTCACCATTTTTTTGCTTAATAGTAATAGAGCCTTCTCTATTATCATAAGACTCATTTTGAGCAATATTAAAATAGAGTTTAGTTGTAGATAAGACCTTTGTGGTGTTTCTAGTAATCCAGTCACCAGAGGTAATCAATTCAAACTCAACATTTGCTTTTACCTCAACTTCAATAGTAGTAGCATCACTAGTAAGGTCATATCTATCCTGAGTTACAAGAATGCCTAATTTAGCATTTTGAGTAATGGTTATATTTTTGGATAGGTTCTCTGCTGTTAAAGTTATTGTACAACTTCTATCATCATAAGTATCATTGGCATTGATAGTAACAGTAGTGCTTTTTAATGATGCACCCCCACTCGAAGGAGAAACGACACACCAACTTTCAGTTGATTTTGCAGTCCAGTTCTTATTTGATTCAAAAAGAATAGCCTGTGATCCACCAACATCAGAAACTGTAATTTCTGGTTGATTAATAACAAGCATAGCTGCTTCTTGCTTTTGGCAAGAATGAATCACCAAACAAAGTGATAATAGTAATAAAACATACTTTTTCATAGCCCCTTTTATTTAAAAACCAATATCTTAAACTAGAATGTGCACTTAATAAGTTTAGTGTAAAAGCAAAAAACTTTAATCAATATGCCGAGTCAATGTCATAATATGACGAATAAAGTTAATAATAAATACCCTAATAGTAACTAAGTAAAAAGTTATCCAAAAAATAAATATCTTTGATGCCAAAGAACCTCTTATTATGCTACAGCGTAACTAGCAATTTAATAATTAGTCACTCTTTCAAATATCCTAATAAAAGTAGATAAAATCCATCTAACTTTAGAAAAGGTGCTCTCTTATAAATAATTATAGCTCAATTTGGATAGCAGTCATTAATTTATGAACTTCGTAAGTTATATCTAAGCTACTCCAAAGTGTAAATATTTAAATAAAATTTTATGAACATCAAAAATGATCTCAAGTTTTTTATTAGTACAGTTTTACTAATATCTATAATTATTGCTTTCCCTATCGGGTGTAATTCGTCTGGTTCAAATGGAGACGGAATTGAGATAGCTGTAAATTACAATATGAGAAACGTAAAGCCTTTTGAAAAATCTAATTACAGAGTAGACTATGAGATTCTTCCTCTACAACTGCCTCTTTACGAAAGGATTAAAATCTACCTTAACAATATAGAAGTATTTGAAGAGTATATTTTTGTCTCTACACTAAGAGGTCCTTTAATGATATTTGACAATAGTGGAGCTTTTATTCGCAAAATACCTGTAGGAGAAGAAATTGACGAATTATCGGGACTTTTAGATTTTATGGTTAATCGAGAAGAGAAAAAGATTGAAGTACTAGATAAATATAAAATAAGTGAATTTAATTTAGTAGGAAGATACCTAAAATCTAGAAATAACGAAGGCATATACGCTGTAGAGTATGGGATTTCTGGAGAGAATAGAGTACTTCTAAGGCAGAAAAACTCTCTATCCAATTATAGTTTTACAATACAACCTCAAGAGCAAGATTTTGAGTGGAAAACGGGTCAAACAAAAGTAAATTCTATCAACCCAAAACATTTTCATACATACCAAAACTCTCTCTATTTTACAGGTTATTCAAACAAAGTATATAAGCTAAGCCCAAGGGAGACTATTCCGCAAACATTTGCCTATGTGAGAAACATGAATACAGATCACACAGTAAAAGACATAGATATGGCTAGATATGAAGTTCTTTGCGAACAAAAAAGACATTTTACCTATATTAATAACTTTTTTGTTTACAATAACAACCTACTAGGATTTACTCTGTTCCAAGGAGCTGAAGGTTTTAAAATTCTTTTTGATATAGAATCTAACAACTACTACTCACATCCCCTAACTAATGTCCCATACTCACAAAATAACAGATGGGTAGAAGATGGTACCGAATATTATCTTTTCCCTTCAAATAAATTTGACGAAGAGAGTGCTGAGAAGATCAAAAACATAGCTCCAGATCTTTTTAAAGCTATGGACAATGCCTCTCAAGTGCATAAAATGTGGCTTATAAAAGCGAAATATTCTAGAAAGGAGTAATACATTCTTTAAATATAAAGTTTATAAATACAAGTGGATCAACCTAATCTCAACCTAACTGAGTTAAAATTAAATAATTCAGA
>JBAYBU010000009.1:0-13081 GCA_041669105.1 Bacteroidales bacterium
AGGCGCTGCCGGGGAGTTGCTCGCTTTTATAGTTCTCCTTTGCCCAGATATCAATTTTATGATCGTTTCCGGCAAACAGCACCTCTTTATCTACGCCTATTTCTTCTAGAAGTCTTTTTGGAATTGATATTCTTCCGAGTTTTTGATCGGGCTCTACTATAGCTCGATCTCTCATAAACTCTCTCCAGAAGAGAGCATGCTCTTTTTTAAAAAAATTGAGCCGAGATTTAACCTCTTCTGATGCTCTTATCCACTCCTGATAGGTATACATTTCGAGGCAATTGAAAAAAAGGTCTTTTTTAATAACAAAGCGTTGGTCGTCTTGGGAGAGTATCATAGATTTTAACGGCGAAGGGAAGACTACTCTTCCTTTATCGTCTATCTTTGCACTATATTCTCCTATGAACTTTATCATTTTAGCCTTTTTATCCTTTTTGACTTACGCAAACTTAAAAAATCTTTTCCACTTCCTTACACTTTTTTACAAATTATTACACAAACTTTTCAACATTTTGTTTTTTATTAACTATCTTCGATTTTAGAAACAAAAAAGATATGAAGCGACTAGCTATTTTATTTGCATTAACTACCATTATATCATGTATTTCCAATAGAGAAAATGAGGGTAAAATTTTAGAAACTCAACTCTTAGATCAAGAAATTTATGAATTTGGTTTTCCTCTCTCCGAATTTGACTCGCAAGAGGGGCAAATTAAAAAAGGTGATTTTTTTGCAACACTACTTATGCGTCTGGGAGCATCGGCCTCCGATACTTACCAACTTACTCAAGCTTGTGAAGAGGTGTTTAACCTTAAGAAAATTAAGATAGGCAATGATTATAAAGTATTTTACACTAGAGATGAGGATCCCAAACTTGCCTATTTTATATATGAAGATACTAAAACTCAGTTTGTTACATTTGGACTTTATGATTCGATTTTTGTGAGTGTATCGGAAAGAGAGATTACTTCTAAGCTTAGGACAGGGCAAGCTACTATAAACACCTCTTTATGGAACGGTGTTTCTGCAGCTGGGATGCAACCTCTATTGGCATTGAGATTATCTGATATTTATGCTTGGACTGTAGACTTTTTTGGACTTCAAAGAGGTGATTCTTTTACAGTTTTGTATGAAGAGCTCTATGTGGGCGATAAATTTCTTGATATAGGAGACATTTATGCAGCTAATTTTTCTCATGGAGGAGAGCAGTTTGAAGCATATAGGTTTATTCAAGATGAAATTCCTCAATACTGGAACAGTAAAGGAGAAAATTTAAAGAAGGCTTTTCTTAAAGCTCCACTTAATTTTACTAGAATCTCGTCTGGTTTTTCTTATGCTCGTAGGCATCCTGTAACTAGAATTGTGAGGCCTCATACTGGAGTGGATTATGCCGCTCCTACGGGTACTCCTGTAATGAGTATTGGAGATGGTGTGGTTGTGCAACGAAATTACGCTGGAGGCGGAGGAAATCAAATTAAAATAAAACATAATTCGGTATACACCACTGCCTATTTGCATCTATCTAGGTATGCAAAGGGGATGACTGTTGGTAAAAGAGTTAGACAAGGAGAGGTTATTGGGTATGTTGGAAGTACGGGGGTAGCTACTGGGCCGCACTTAGATTTTAGAGTATGGAAAAATGGAACCCCTATTAACCCTCTTAAAATGGAATCTCCTCCTGCCGATCCTCTTAAAGAGGCTAATAAAGAAGAATTTGCATTTTCTGTGCAGAGGGCTATTGTATTGAGGGATTCTGTTATTTCTATCCAGTATATTGATACTCTACTAAATACTCTAGGAGTAAGCAAAAAAATGGCTAATATACGTTAATTTGTTTATTCATATTTATGGTGCCTAGCTTAATATTTAGAGTGCCGAGTTAATATTTACCGTGTCTGAGATAAATATTTGTCGTGCGTAAAATTAATATTTACTATGCATAGAGTTGCATAGGGCTTGCATTATTATTATATGATTATCTTTGTCAAAATCAAACAAATTATATGGCAGACGATAAGATAATTTTCTCGATGAACGGCGTGGGTAAGATACTGCCGAACAGTAATAAAGCAATTCTTAAAGATATTTATCTCTCATTTTTTTATGGTGCTAAAATTGGTATTATAGGTCTTAATGGATCGGGTAAATCTACTTTACTTAGAATTATAGCGGGGGTAGAGACTGCTTTCCAAGGAGAGATTGCATGGGCGCAGGGGTATAGTGTGGGATTTCTTGAGCAAGAGCCGCATTTAGATGAAACCAAGACAGTTTTAGAAATTGTGCAGGAGGGTGCTCACGAAGTGGTGTCACTTTTAAAGCAATACGAAGAGGTAAATGCAAAATTCCTAGAACCAATGGACGATGCCGAAATGGCCCGTCTAATAAATTTACAAGGGGAGCTTACAGATAGGATAGAGCAGGAAAATGGTTGGGATATAGACTCCAAGCTAGAGAAGGCTATGGATGCACTGCAGTGCCCAGAGCCCGATGCAATTGTGAAGAATTTAAGTGGGGGGGAGAGGCGTAGGATTGCTCTGTGCCGTCTTCTGTTGCAAGAGCCAGATGTATTGCTTCTTGATGAGCCTACCAACCATTTAGATACAGAGAGTATTCAATGGTTAGAAGCTCACTTGCAACAATATAAGGGAACTGTTATTGCTGTAACCCACGACCGTTATTTCTTAGATAATGTTGCTGGTTGGATTTTAGAACTAGATAGAGGTGAGGGAATTCCATGGAAAGGGAACTATACCTCTTGGCTAGAACAAAAGTCTATTCGTTTGGGCCAAGAAGAGAAGCATGAGAGCAAGCGTCGTAAAACTTTAGAGAGAGAGCTAGAGTGGGTGCGTATGGCTCCTAAGGCTCGTCAAGCTAAATCTAAAGCGCGTTTAGGTGCATATGAAAAGCAGCCTGACGAAGATAGAAAAGCAAAAGAAGAGAGATTAGAGATCTTTATTCCAAATGGACCGAGGCTTGGTAATAAGGTTATTGAGGCAGATGGAGTAACTAAGGCTTTTGGCGATAAAGTACTTTTTGAAAATCTTAGTTTTAAGTTGCCTCCTGCAGGAATAGTGGGAGTTATAGGGCCAAATGGAGCTGGCAAAACTACACTTTTCCGTATGATTATGGGGATAGAAAGTGCAGATTTGGGCTCTTTTTCTGTTGGAGAGACTGTAAAAATAGCATATGTAGATCAGCAACACAAGCAGATAGATCCAAATAAAACTGTTTATGAAGCTATCTCTAGCAACTCCGAATTTGTAAAATTGGGTAACAAAGAGGTAAACGCTCGGGCGTATGTCTCTAGGTTTAATTTCTCTGGGGCAGATCAAGAAAAAATGTGTGGAATTCTTTCTGGAGGTGAAAGAAATCGATTACACCTTGCGCTTACCCTTAAAGAGGAGGCTAATGTGCTGTTGTTGGACGAGCCTACCAATGATGTAGATGTGAATACTATACGAGCTTTAGAAGAGGGGCTTGATAGTTTTGCTGGATGTGCTGTGATTATCTCTCACGACCGTTGGTTTTTAGACCGTATTGCTACTCATATCCTCGCTTTCGAAGGTGACTCTAAAGCATATTTTTTTGAGGGGAGCTATTCGGAATACGAAGAGAATAAAAAGAGACGTCTCGGCGATATAACTCCTAAGAGATTTAAGTATAAAAAACTTACTCGCTAATTTAAACTTACTCGCTTATTTCTGATAGCTCCAACCATCTATTTTCTAGAGTTTCTACCTCTTCTATTAGTAGAGCAAATCTGTTGGAGTTCTCGGTTAATTTTTCTGGAGAGAGTGTTCCAGAATTAAGAGCGGCCTCTAGGCTGCTCTTCTCTTTTGAGAGCTCACCTAATTTTTTCTCTACCGATTCTAGCTCTTTTTTCTCTTTATAGCTTAGTTTTCTCTTTTCTTGAGTGTGGGATTCTGTTTTGCTCCTATTTATTTGCTCTTTTCCACTAGTTGATCTCTTTTGGTTACTTAACTTCTCCTTGCTGCTACTGGAATCTCCTTTTGCGACGCTCAATCTCTCTTTTGCGATGCTTAATTTCTCGGCCTCTTTAACCATCTCTCTGTATTCAGAATATTTTCCAACGTAATCTTTAATGACACCCTCTCCTTCAAATATAAAAAGGTGATGGGCAATTTTGTCAAGAAAATATCTATCATGGGAGACAATTATTACACACCCTGGGAAGCTATTTAGATGCTCTTCTAAGATGTTTAGAGTCATAAGGTCTAAGTCGTTAGTGGGTTCGTCTAGAATAAGAAAATTTGGGTTTTGCATTAATACAGTAACTAAGTAGAGCCGTCTTTTTTCGCCTCCACTAAGCTTTTCAATTTTTGTGTTGTGTGTAGAGTGGGGGAAGAGAAACCGAGCAAGAAACTGGCTCACATTAATAACAGATCCATCGCTCATTGTAACTACTTCGGCAATATTTTGCACAGCATCTATTACAGTGTCGTTTGGGTTAAACTCCATCCCTTTTTGCCTATAGTACCCGAATACTACAGTTTCGCCCTGTTCAATTTCCCCTTTCGTAAATGGTATTGCTCCTGTTATCACTTCAAGGAAAGTAGTTTTTCCAACTCCATTGGGGCCAACCAGCCCTATTTTCTCTCCTCTGCTAAAATTATAGGTAAAGTTATCTATAGTAATAAAGTTGTCGTAATTGTGAGAGACTTTTTTACAATTAATAATTTTGGTGCCGAGTCTGGCGCTAGCTGTATCTATTTTAATAGTATCATTAGAGACTTTTTGAGTTGCTCTCTCTTTTAAATCGTAAAAGGCATTAATTCTATATTTTGCTTTAGTGCCTCTTGCTTGTGGCATTCTTCGCATCCAGTCTAACTCTGTTTTAAACAGATTCTTAGCTCTTTCTGTTTCGGTATTAAAGCTCTCTACTCGCTCTTCTCTTCTTTCTAAAAAATAGGAGTAGTTCCCGTTATATGTGTAGAGTTGCCCGCTCTCTAACTCAACTATTTTATTACAGACTCTATCTAAAAAGTACCTATCGTGAGTTACCATTAATATAGAGATTCTGCTTCTTTTAAGATACTCCTCTAAGTATTCGATTATTTCTAGATCTAGATGGTTGGTTGGCTCGTCCATTATAATGAATCCAGCCTCGTTTATCATCATTTTGGCAAGTGCTATTCTCTTTTTTTGCCCTCCAGAAAGTTCTTTCATCTTTTGATCTAGGTTTTCAATTTTTAACCCAGAGAGCACCTGCTTTATCTTTTGCTCGTATTGCCACCCCTCTACTCTATCCATTTCGTGCATTGCCTCTTCTAATTTTTTTTGATTTTGAGAAATTAGAGCCCTTTCGTAGTGAGCAACAGCTGCAGCAACTTCTTCTCCTCCACTAAAGACCTCTTCAAAAACAGTTTTGTTAAGGTCAAAAGTTGGCACCTGTTCCAGATAGGCAATACCGTCATTACAAAAAATTTGAACAGTACCAGCCTCTCCGTTGGCATTCATATCTGGAGCCTCTTTTCCTGCTATAATATTTAACAAAGAACTTTTTCCTGTTCCGTTGGGGGCAATAAGTGCAACCTTCTCTCCCTCATTAATATTAAGGTCTAACTCTTCAAAAAGAACCTTTGTGCCGTATCTTTTAGATAATTTTTGTGCTTGTAATATAGATGCCATAGCGCAAAGTTAATCAAAAAAAGCTCCCTTATGCCGAGTTCCATAAACCAAAACTCTCTCAAAGCTTTTAAAAGCTTTGAGAGAGTTTTTTTTTGATGTGATTAAACCTCAGTGGGGTTAGAATACTATTTTGCTGGGTTTAGTCATGTGCTTAGGGTCTAGGATAGTGTCTATTTGCTCTTTTGTAAGTAGACCTCTATCTAGAACTAGTTGGTATACACTTGCGCCGGTTTTGAGTGCTTCTTTGGCAATATCTGTACTTGCTTCGTAACCGATAAATTGTTTGAGAGCAGTAACAATACCTATAGAGTGCTCTACATATTGACGGCAGTTTTTTTCGTTTGCAACTACGCCGTCTATACACTCAAGACGGAGAGTATCTAGAGCGCGGATAAGCCAATCGCTCGATTCAACTGTACTTTGGAACATAACTGGTTCCATAACATTGAGCTCCAACTGAGCAGCTTCTGATGCAAGAGATACTGTCAAATCATTGCCAATAACTTTAAAGCAAACTTGATTTACAACTTCTGGAATCACAGGATTAACTTTACCTGGCATAATTGAAGATCCTGGTTGCTTTGGAGGGAGATTAATCTCTGCAAGACCTGCTCTTGGGCCCGAAGAGAGTATACGAAGGTCGTTACTTATTTTAGACAATCTAATAGCAATCATCTTAAGTGCAGAAGCATAAAATACTATGCTTGATGTATCGTGAGTAGCCTCTACTAAATCTTCGGCAAGTTTAACCTCTAAACCAGATATTTCGCGAATATGTTTGATACATGCCTCGGCATAACCTGGTTCCGAAGTGATACCAGTACCAATAGCAGTTGCACCCATATTAATGAACAGAAGTTCTTTAGCAGCCTTTTCAAGACGGCTTAACTCGTGTTTCATTGCAGATTTATATGCTCCAAAAGTTTGACCTAAGGTCATTGGAACAGCATCTTGAAGCTGAGTACGCCCCATTTTGATTACATGAGCGAACTCTTCTTCTTTTTTAGCGAAAGATTCCATTATTTTTTGAAGAGCTTCTCTAACTTTGAAGTGAGTCATATAGAGACCTATATGCATTGCACTTGGGTATGCATCGTTAGTGCTCTGAGCCATATTAACGTGGTCGTTAGGGCTGCAGAATTGATATTGACCTCTCTCTTTTCCTAAAATTTCTAGGGCCCTGTTTGCAATTACCTCATTTGCGTTCATATTAACGCTGGTTCCTGCGCCACCTTGAACCATATCTACTGGAAAATGCTCTGTGTGTTTCCCGTCCATAAGTTCTTGGCAAGCTTCAACAATAGCATCTTTAATTTTATCATCTATAAGGCCTAGTTCATGGTTTGCAAGAACTGCTCCCATTTTAATAATCCCGAGTGCTTTTGTGAATTCGGGATATTCACTAAGATAATCTCTAGAGATGTCAAAATTCTCTACACATCTTAAAGTTTGAATACCAAATAATGCTTCTACTGGAACCTCTTTAGTTCCCAATAGATCATGCTCTGTACGAGTCTTTCCGCTTACAGCGAAACCATATCTCTTCATATCAATTTATATTTAAAAAGTTCTGCAAATGTAATAAATTGGAATGGAATAAGCCAATTTTACTTATAGTTTCTAAGCAAAAAAACGACTTACTTTTTTTAAAGCTGATGGAAGGGCAAAAACCACAACTCTGTCGTAAGGCTTAATTTCGGAATCACCTATTGCAATAAAGCTATTGTTTCCTCTAATGATTCCTCCAATAATAGCATCTTTTGGGAAACCTAAGTTTCTTATTTTACCGCGAGTTATAGTGCTGTTGGGATTAACAATGAATTCTAAAACTTCTGCATCGGAGCCGTTAAGGCACTTTATTGATTGTACTTTGTTTGAGAAGGTTAGACGGAAAATTCGGCTAGCTGTAATGAGCTTTTTATTTATTACGGCATCTACACCCATCCCCTCGGCAAGTTTAATGTAATCTAAGTTTTCTACTTCGGCAATTGTTTTAGCTACTCCCATCTTTTTGGCCATTACGCATGAGAGAATATTTGTTTCGGAGCTACTGGTGACTGCTACAAAGGCATCAAAGTCGTTGACATCTTCTTCTATTAAAAGATCGGTATTACGGGCATCTCCTTTAATTACGAGCGTTTTGTTAAGTGTATCGTTTAGGTAATCACAACGCTCGCCTCTTCTTTCGATTAATTTTATATAGTCTATGCTGTTTTCTAATTTTTTGGCAACCATCTCTCCAATACGGCCCCCTCCAACAATCATTAAACGGCGTACATCTATATTGTTTTTGCCAGAGTAACTCATTACCTCTTGGACTCCAGTTCTTTTTGATATTACAAAGACAAGGTCGTGTTCATTGAAACGGGTATTGTTTCGTGGGATAATTGTAGTTCCTTCTCGTGCAATAGCAACAGCATGATACTGCTGATTGCCAACAACAGGATAGTCTGCCATAGTTTTACCTATTAGTGGGGCACCATCTTCTAAGCGAAATACAATAAGCTGTAATTTCCCTCCAGAAAAATCCATAAACTCCGAGGTACCTGTTTGTTTTAGAAGGTCTATAATTTGATGAGAAGCAATTTTCTCGGGATAGAAAAGTAAATCTATTCCCATTTCGGTAAAGAGTAACCTATTTTCGTTTTGAAGATATTCGTCGTTATTTATTCGTGCTGTGACTTTTGCACTGCCCATTTTTTTGGCCAAAAGAGCACTAATTAGGTTTACATCTTGCTCTTGTGCAGGGCTTACAGCTATAAATAGATCGGCTTTTGAAACCCCTGCATAAGCTAAGGTTTTTATGGAGGTAGGTGGCCCAAGTACAGTTACAACATCGGAATTTTCTGATACTCGATTGAGCCTAGATTCGTTGTCATCTATAATAGTTAAATCATGATACTCATTGCTAAGCATCTTGGCAAGATGGCTGCCTACCTCGCCAGCACCTGCAATAATAATTTTCATTATATCCTGTTTTTAGTACTCCTCTTCGTTAAAGAAAAAATCTTCTTTACTTGGGTAGTCGGGCCATATATCCTCTATCTTATCGTATACCTCCCCGTCTTCTTCAAGACATTGAAGGTTTTCTACAACCTCAAGAGGCGCACCCGAACGGATAGCGAAATCTATAAGTTCTTCTTTAGTAGCCGGCCAAGGCGCATCTTCAAGTCTAGATGCTAGTTCAAGTGTCCAATACATAGGGTAAATCGTTAATAGTTAGAAGTTTGCAATTATATGTCAAAATAGTGTGCGAAGATAATAAAATATTTCTTAAAATCATATTGTTAATATGCAAAAGAAGCTTATTGCAATTTTAAGAGATGTAGTTATTAATATGGTAAATAATATGGCAATACCAAAGAGTGCTATTGATACCAAAAATCGTCTGGGATTTCATTTATCATTGCAAGGTATCTCGCATAAACATATAGATAGTCCGATAATCTATTGAGGTATTTTACAGGATACTCTAATCTTTTTTCGTTCATAATGGCTATGGCCGATCTTTCTGCCCTGCGGCAAACTGTTCTGGCAACATGACACTCTGCAGCTGATCTAGGGCTTCCAGGTAAAATAAAAGCTTTTTGTTCTGGCAGCTCTGCTGTCATTTTATCGATCTCTTCTTCTAGAAGTTCAATTTGAGCACAATCAAAAGGTTTTAATTTTTGAGCGGCAATTTGGTCGGCCGCTAAGTGTGCGGCAACAAGCATAAGGTTTGCTTGAATGACTCTAAGGTTTTGGTGATATGGGCTCCCATGAGTGCTAGCCCTAATAAGTGCGATAAATGAGATAAGTTCATCTACATTGCCATATGCATTAACCCTTACATCGTTTTTGCTTACTCTTGTACCGCCCACTAGTGATGTAGTGCCCTTATCTCCTGTTTTTGTATATACTTTCATTTAATTATCAGTTATATGTAATAGGGTTTTCATTAATTGTGTCGGACTCTATTAACCCATCGCGCAAACGAATTATTCTGCGAGCATGTTTTGCGATCTGCTCTTCGTGAGTAACAACAATAATAGTGTTTCCTTTATCATGTATTTTAGCAAAAAGTTTCATTATATCAATAGAAGTTTTACTGTCAAGGTTTCCTGTGGGCTCGTCTGCTAAAATAATGGAGGGCTTGTTTATGAGGGCCCTTGCAACAGCAACTCTTTGGCGTTGGCCCCCCGAGAGTTCGTTTGGCTTATGATGCATCCTGTCTGTGAGATCTACACTCTCTAATGTTTCAAATGCCCTTTTGTCTCTCTCGATTTTTCCAATCCCAGAGTAAATAAGAGGAAGGGAGACATTATCTAGGGCGGTATATCTAGGTAAAAGATTAAATGACTGAAAGATAAAGCCAATCTCTTTGTTGCGTACTTCGGCTAACTCTCCATCGTCCATTTTGGAGACATCGGTACCATTGAGTATATATGAACCTCCTGTAGGGCTGTCTAGGCAGCCTAGTATGTTCATTATTGTAGATTTCCCAGAACCCGAAGGGCCCATTATAGCTACATATTCATTTTGATTAATAACTATATCTACTCCATTGAGAGCTTTAACCTCGTGAGGCCCTACTTTATAGAACTTCTTAATTCCTTGAATTTTTATTATTTCCTTACTCATTATATTGAGGTGTTAATCTGTCAAACAGATCTGTTTAGCGCACAAAGTTATAAAATAAAGAGATTATCTGTGGCAGTAAGTTGTGGATAAATAGATAAAGCGTGTTTATATAATTCATAGACAGCTTTTTCTCCCTCTTCTCCTATCTGTAGGGTATATTTATTTACAAACATTTTTATATGTTTTTCTAATACCTCGTTTTCCATCTCTTGAGCAAAGTTACCTACATATTTTCTAGATATAGTAGGATTGTTATTTGCAAACTCTATGCTTCTTTTTAAAACTCGCTCAACTTTATGAGCAACTCTATTATCTAGTGATTTTGAAACAGCGATACCTCCTAGAGGTATAGGTAATTTACTTATTTGTTGCCACTCTAGGCCAAGATCGGCAATAAGTTGCAACCCTTTTTGCTTGTAAGTAAAACGCCCTTCGTGAATTAGCACTCCAGCAATATATTTTTGGTTTAATATCTCTTTTTCTATATTGGAAAAAATCATGGATTCAACATTTGCAATAGAGGGAAATATAATTTTTAAAAGTAACGAGGCAGTGGTGTTTTTTCCAGGGATAGCTATTTTTTGAGATTGCAACAGATCAAAATTGGACTCTCCAGATGGCAAAAAAAGATTGCTCCCTTTTTTGCCAACAAGAAGTGGCCCGTTACCATAGCCCAATGCGCTGCCTGTTCTGAGCATAGCATATTTATGTGAGATTAGGAAAAAAGCATGGTAACTTAGTTTGCATATATCGTATTCCCCTTTTGCAGCATCTAGGTTGAGTTGCTCTACATCTTTTAATGAGACATCAAAAGTGAGGCCTTCGCAATCTACGAGATTATGAACCATTGCATGAAAAGCATAGGTATCATTAGGGCATGACGAATATGCAAGGGTTAATTTCATTGTGCCAAAGCTTCCAATAATTTTTTAGTTGCCTCTTTGAGAGTGTCTAGGGCTAGTGGTATGTTCCATTTGGCTCGATCTCTCTCTCCAACTAAGTTAGAGACTGCTCTTAATTCTATAAAAGGGATCTCTTCAAGTATGCACACATAAAAAAAAGCGGCACCCTCCATCGTTTCGATTTGAGGCATAAATCCCTTTATAAGCTGTTCTTTTTTTTCTGGGAGACCACTTACGGTTTGTACAGTAACGGCACAGGCTTGCTTATATTCTTGCATAGCTAATTCGGCCTTTTCATTTAGCTTTGGTGAATACAATGCTCCATTGCGAAAAGGGTGAGTATTGGCATCCAAAATCTTATAATCGAAAAGGGTTTGAAAACCGGTAAAGGTTTCAAACCCTAAATCGCCAAAAAACTCTTTGTTTATGCGTGCTACTGTACCAATAGGAAATTCATTTGTGAAGCTACCGGCAATTCCAATATTGATGGCAAGATCAAAAGGAACTTCTACTCTATTGACTATTTTGGTAAGCCTATAACTTGTACTTGTTGTTCCTATGCCTGTGAGCATCCACGTGACTTCCAAACTCTTTTGCTCATTTAATGGTAATGAATTATATGCTTGCTTTGCAGTTATGAGTTCTTCTTCTTCGGCTGCTATAATGAGTATTCTCATGTAATCTGTCTTTTTTTTTGTAATATTGTCTCTTTAATTAAGAGCTTACGAAAATAGATATTTATTATGGCATACACAAAAATAGAACATTACGACGAGGAGACTACAAAAGCTTTGGCTGTTCACTATAAAGAGATATTGAGAATAATGGGAGAAGACCCAGAACGAGAAGGACTTTTACTTACTCCAGAAAGGGTTGCTCGCTCGTTACAGTTCCTTAACCAAGGTTATGAAATGGATGGGTCGGCAATACTTAATTCTGCTAAATTTAAAGAGGAGTACAGGCAAATGGTATTAGTTAAAGATATAGATTTGTACTCTACATGTGAGCATCATATGCTTCCGTTTCATGGGAAAGCCCATGTAGCTTATATTCCCAATGGCTATATTACAGGCCTTAGCAAGATAGCTCGGGTTGTAGATGCTTTCTCTAGAAGATTACAAGTTCAAGAACGTCTTACCGTTCAAATTAGGGATTGTATTCAAGAAACTTTAAACCCATTGGGTGTTGCTGTGGTTATTGAGGCTTCGCATATGTGTATGCAAATTAGAGGTGTTCAAAAGCCCAATTCTGTTACTACAACCTCGGCATTTACTGGAGCTTTTATGAAGGAGATGAAAACTCGCGAAGAGTTTATGCACCTTATTGGTATTTCAGTTCATTAATTTTTTTTTAATCCGAGCTCGTCTGCTTTAGACTCCATTAGTTTTATTGCTTCCTCTTTATTATTAGAGATTACTCCATCTAAAATTGCGTTTTTGACGTACTCTTTGATTATGCCAACCTCTCTTCCTGGCTTTATTCCGTAAATCTCCATTATCATCTCTCCTGTAACAGGGTTTTTGAAATTCCTTACAGTATCCTTCTCTTCTACCTCTATAAGTTTTTCTCTTACTTGGGTAAAATTATTTTTGTGTTTTTTAACTGTACCGCTGTTTTTAGAGGTAATGTCTGCCTCGCACAAAAGCATAAGATCGTCTATATCGTCTCCCGCATCAAACAATAATCTTCTTATAGCAGAATCAGTAACTTCTTCTTGAACCAGTGCTATGGGTCTTAAATGGAGCTGTACAAGCTTTTGTACATATCTCATTTTTTGGTTCAGCGGCATTTTGAGTTGTCGGAATATTTTAGGGACCATTTTACCACCAACAAAATCATGACCATGAAAAGTCCAACCTACTCCAGGCTCAAAATTTTTGGTAGCAGGCTTTGCTATATCATGAAGCAAA
>JBAYBU010000010.1:0-12477 GCA_041669105.1 Bacteroidales bacterium
ACTCAAATAGAGGTCTTTGAATTCTGTTTACTAATTGCAAATAGGCAGTTACCATACCAAATGTCACTCTCTTGCTTGCCAGCCCATATCCACTCCATAAAAAAGCAGTGAGATAGCCACCATTAAAAGTAATCCCCATCATAAGATTGGCAAAAATGGAGACATTAGTCCTTTTGTGTACACTCTGTTTGAGCCTAGACTGCAGCTTATCTAACCTGTTAAGCTCATTCTCCTGTCGCTCAAAAGTACGAATCACAACCTGGTTGAGCAGGCTCTCTCCCACCATAGAAGTAATCATACTTTCGCTCTCCTTTACCTCCAGTGTATATTTTCGCATATGGGTATAGTACATTTTGCTAAGTAGTGCAAGCAGAGGCATACCTACACCCAATATCAAAGCAAGCATAGGGTCTAAGAGATATAAAATAGCCATAGCCCCAATAAACTGTGTTACAGCAACCATTGCCAAAGGTAATGCAGTAACAATAACACTAATAACATCGTCTGTATCTTTGATAATGCGTGTGATCATATCTCCACTATGCATAGAAGATAACTCCTGCCAGCGAGTATAAAGAAGGTGCGAGAACACATTGTAACGAATAGAATTTCCCATTCGCACCTCCGTCATTCTACGTAAACGAATATCTAGCAAACGAAATAGAATCTGAAGGATTGCCAAAACCACCAAAAAAACAGAGTAGTAGAGTAGCTCACCTTGGCGGTCTCCAATAGCAATATCAATAATAATTTTTGAATACCACACAAAAGCCAATGAAAAAACAACCTCTACCAATCCAATGAGCACAACCATTGCTATTCGAGTTCGAAAGCCTTTGGAAGTATATCTCAAGAATTGAACAGCCTGTCTCATTTTAGCCCTATTTTCAAGCGATTAATTAATCTTACAACAGGCAATATCCTGCTATGCTCAGGTGAAATTACACCAAATTTTCTAGACCTACGAATGATTGTTTTATAAGAAAACCACATACCACGTAATTTCTCTTTGGGCCTCTTTTTTCCTGGTCTATGAAAGCCAAAATTGCCACTCTCCAATATATCTTCTATTACCCAATTTACATGTGGCCCATCTGGAATCATCTCAAAAGGGAAAAGAGTTTCAGAAGCATCTAGGTATTTTACGGCAACGCGAGCAAAAACCTGCATGGGGTAAAGTAAAGCATACGATTTAGCTATTGCCGTAAATGAAACAGCATCTATCTCTTCTCTATATTTAGAGAGAAAAAGCACCCAATCGCAAAATTGGCGAAAACCCACTCCAGAATGAATAAAGTGGCGGAACAGATGTTGGAAAATAAAGAAGGCATTCATCTCTACTGGTAGCTGCTTTACAGTTAAACCCTCTATCTCTACAGTGGTAAAATTCTCTTTCTCAATTAACTTCTCTTCCCACTCTTTAAAGAGCTTGTCATATCTTTTATTATCGAAATAGCTAATGCGCCGGTGATTTTCAATATGGATACCCTCTCTGCTAAACTTATAATGGAGAGTAATACCATCTTCAATCTCCTCTCCTTTACTAGTAAACCACTCCTTAGATCTCTCATAATCTCCTTTGCGGTAAAGAAAAAGATCTAAATCTCCTGGGTTCCTAAGTAGTGGTAAAGGGTAATTTACCCCATTGCCCAACCCTTTAAGCAGGCAAAATGGGAAACCCGCCTCTTTATATTCTTGCATTAAACCAGATAAAACTTTAACCATCTTAAGGTTAAGCGCCTTGGTCTGCTCTATCTGAATCATAAATTGGAGGTTCTGCTCTTTGGGCGCTAAACTCTCTTTGGGGAGTGAGAGAGCCTTGTCTGCAATTAAAGCACTCACACTCTGGCGCCTAGCCATATTTATAACAGCATTCCAAGACTCGGCATCTATCCCTTTAAATAGAGCAGCATTTGCTGGTTTGTCCCAAATAACCGCGCTCAAAAGATTCAAAAAGAGCGGGTGTAAGGCTTGTTTATTCATCTATCAACTTCTCTTTGTTAAGTTTATCTATTAATGCTTCTACATCTCTCTCTGCTACTTCTCTCTCTACATTGTATTTATCTACTAGCATATTAACCCACTCCTGTTTGGTAAACTCATTTTGCTGAACCTGCTGCACAAGAAATGCTGCAGAGTGGTTCAACCCAATTACACGAGTGTAATCTAACTCAGTCCCGCTATGAGAGACCATCATATAGTCATCTCCAATTTTGCGAATAGTTAAGTTCTCTTTAAGTTTCATTATTTAAGTTTTATATAATCTGATGTTATTATTCCAATTGTGCTATTATTTATTCTTGCCATTAATCAACTGTTCAAATAATTGGTAGCAGCATACTGTTACTTTAATCAATTTAAGCCATTAGCGTTTCTGTAAGTGCCACTGCCTCGCGGTTGGGTCTATTGTCTAACCTATAAACCGGCACCTGCTCCAAAATATGGCCAATAGTTGTACTTATTAATTCACGATTCTCTTGGTCCGATCGTAAAATGGCAACCGACTCAAAAAGCGAAGCAAACGAATGCACCCCTTTTAATTTAGACAACTTGTTCTCTGGACTCTGGTAGAGACGTACAAAAGCAGCAACCTGTGCAGAAGCGTTTTTATAACAAGGAGTGCTCCCACTCCAAGGTGCCCCATAAACCATTACAGAGCCGTCGTTTAACAGACGCACAATCGGCTCATCGTCATTTAAAAGTTGGCAACCCGGTACAAACTCTTGCCATAGGCGGCTATGTGTGCTTTTGCCTGTTCCGCTTTTGCCCATAAAAACAAGCGCCTTGCCCTCCCTTTCAATTACCGAAGCATGCATCTTAATAGTATTGTGGTGTGCCCCAGCCATTCCAAATGCAGCCCTAAGAAAGTAGGCTAGAAATTGGCTCTCATAGGGCTCTACAAGAGTAATATCTGTAATCACAGTTCTTCTATCTGCACTAATACTAAAGCAGTGCTCTCTCTTATTGTTGCTCTTGTTAATGCACTTATTATCACTGTTTTTGACGGTAATGCTGTCGCTCTTATTGTCGCTCTTGCTGTTTGTCTTGGCCTGGGCCTTATTCTCTCTCATTAAGACAGTAACACTCCCTTTAACATGAAACAATTCAAAGGTGGCCCCATCTACCTCCATTGTATCGTCTGGAGCTCTACTAGGAATAGCAACCTCTCTACTACCCCAAAGTTGGAAAAGCACATTGCCCTCTCCTTCACTATTAACTCTAAAAGGGGCAAAAGATGGAATTAGCCCAACTGTGACTCCCGCATTGGGAGTATTAATCAACAATTGATGCCCCGCTATCTCATAAATAAGTTTCTGGCTCATAATGCAAAAGTACAAACAAAGAAAACTCTCTCAAAGCTTTTAAAAGCTTTGAGAGAGTTTTCTTTTGTCACTAAAAATTAAGGAGCTGGTATTGCCACAATATAACTAGCATGGGCACTCCAACCTTGAGCTGCTTTGTAATCATCAACTAATAATGTTGACACCTGCACAGCAACGTTACCTACGTTGCTCCAAGTATCTTTGTACAGCATTTTTTCTGAATACGGAAAAAGTGTGGCATGAGGAAATCTAAAAGCAGTCACTTTAGTACATCCATTAAACCCATATATTCCTATAGATTCAAGACTTATTGGAAAAATAACAGTTCCAGAAATTTCGCTACAATTTCTAAATGCAGATTCTCCAATCGTTTCCAATCCTTCGTTAAGAGTTAAAGATGTAAAACCAGTACAACCATAAAATGCTTCTTTTTCAATCGTCTCCAGCCCAGCAGGAAAAGTCAAAGATGTCAACTTAGAACAACCATGAAATGCTTTATTTCCAATAGTTTTGATACTCTTAGGTAAAATAATTGTAGTTAAAAGGTGATTAATATTGTTACCTCCAAGTGCATTTTCTGGCATTTTATTATCTACGCATGTAACATCTTTCAAATCTAAATACTTTAATTTCGGTATTCCAGATTTAAGTAAATCAAAGTCTGTCGCTTTTAATGTTCCCGTTATTATCATTGTTGTAATAGAGTCCTTCTGCGTTTGATTAAGCATTGCACTCAAAGAACTCGACTCAGCAACAAAATATACATCATCCCCCAATGGAGGAGTAAATGACTCATCAGTAAAATTTAGAGATGAACCATCCCATACTGCATAGAAGTAGTAATTATTGCCGGCAACTAATCGAGTGCTCCTTGCTGGCTTGCTATTAACACTCGTGTAAGGAAGAGTTTCAGCTACATCTCTCAGTTCCAACTTTAGTTCTGGCCAAATATTTGTCTTACTCCATCCTTCCTCTTCTGGCAAAGGTGGATACCAACCCCAAAAGGTAATTTTTGCATCTATTGGCAAGTTATTTTCTTTTGCTCTAAAAGAGAGATATTCACCAGCACCTGCTGTTTCTAGAAACTTTCCAGTTACTAAATTAAAACTCTTACCTCCAGCACGAGAGTTATAGGCCCAATTTAAATTATTATCATGATTAATTCCTGCAAGTCGCGCTTCATACAAGTTATCTAAACTTGCGCTACCACTGTTTTTTAAAGTGATGCTAAAGAGAGAACCTAGGTGTTTAAATGTAACTGGCTGTGGGCTATCTGGGTCAAACGCTTTAGAGGCAAAATAGAGCATTACATCTTTTCTTTTTTGTATGCTAGTAGTCTCATCTCCTGCAAGTGAAGTGGCATTGCCTGCATTTGTAGGTAATTTAGCTACAGGGTTAGTACCCGTAATATCTATCCCACCTCCACCGTAAACACCATAAAGATCGAAAGTCCCAGGTGAAAATCCACTAGGTATAGTTATAGCGAATGTTGCTCTTTTTCCTCCGTTAGTTATATCACCAGCTGTAAGAGTAACCGAGTTTTTTGCTTTAGTTCCCTCTTTCACAAAGGCAAAATTAAGGACGTCACCTACCTGCCATTTAAGTATAATTTCTGCATCCGTCTCTTCCAAACTAACTTTGGTAGTAGGGTCATCATCTCTAGGAACAGATGCTGTGATTGTTATTTTACGTTCTATTTGGGGCTTAGTCTCTGATTCACTCTCTGGAGAAAGTGCCTCTCGTTCACATGCACCCAAGAACAGTACTAAAATAATCGCTGCCCAGTATAATACTATTTTTCTCATAATTGCTGTTAAATTAAAATTAGGTGAAAAAATAACCAGACGTTAATAACGATGACGGTCCATATTAGGTGCGTTGTCAGGACTTCCACTTTGCAGTACGTTCTGTTCGGTCTCAATTTCTATTACCTCTATATCTGGAGTAGTATAGAACTCTTTTTCTAGCGATTTAATTTTATTTTCCATTGTTGTTGTTGTTTTGAAAATTTTACTGAAGTTAGGTAAATTCAAGTGATTCTTAAATGCTACAAATAACATAAAATATGCCACTTATACAAATAATTACATCTTTTTCTAATTTATGTATAATAAGATGTGCTGTAATGAAACTATAATAGCACATTTAGAGAATTGTAAATTTTTTAAGATTTTAAACACTCCTCTTCTGATTTTTAAAAACCGAAAGTAATACTTTACATTTTGTAAAGTATTTTACCCCTAAATAGCATAATGCATAACTACAATTCCGATGCAATTGAGAGCTGTGTTAAATAGAAAGCTTTTTAGTAAACATTTAATAAAAAAAGAGACTACCCACTTTTTAGGCAGCCTCTTTTAAAATTGAGTTGAGAAGTAATCTAAATACCTCTACTCTGTATAATATTTATAGAAGAGTACAATTGACTCAATCCCTTTAAAGAATTGACTCAATAGATAGCTCTCGTTTGGTGAGTGAATAACATCTCTCTCTAAACCAAATCCCATAAGAAGTGGGTTGGCATCTAATAGTTGTTGTAGCTCAGCTAAAACAGGAATACTACCACCACCTCGGCTAGGAACAGGCTCTATACCATAAACCTCTCCAATTGCTCTTGCTGCCGCTTTATAGACCTTAGAAGAGATTGGACAGAGAAAACCTTGCCCACCATGATGTGGAGTTACCTTAACCTTAACCCCTTTAGGAGCAAGTGATAAAAAGTGCTCTTCAAAAAGTTTAGCAATTTGCCTATGGTCTTGATTTGGCACAATTCTCATAGAGATTTTTGCATGTGCTTTAGATGGAAGGACCGTTTTAGCTCCTTCTCCAATATAACCACCCCAAATACCGTTTACATCTAAACATGGGCGAATACCAGTTCTCTCCATAGTAGTATAACCCTCTTCTCCAGTAACAGCATCTATGCCTATAAGGTCCATAAACTCCTGCTCATTAAACGGAGCATTCCCAAGCATCTCCCGCTCTTCTTTAGTAAGCTCAACAACATTGTCGTAGAAACCTTTAACTGTAACACGGCCTTTGTTGTCTATAAGCTTGTCTATCATGCTGGCAAGAACATTAATTGGGTTTGCAATTGCCCCACCATAATGGCCCGAATGCAAATCTTTATCTGGCCCAGTAACTTCTACCTCTAAATATGCCAAACCTCTCATACCAACATTAATAGAAGGAATTTTCTCATCTATCATAGTGGTGTCCGACACTAAAATATCGTCACAAGCAAGCAGCTCTTTATTAGCTTGAGCCCACTCCGGAAGACTTGGAGAACCTATCTCCTCTTCTCCATCTATAAGAAACTTTACATTACAAGGCAGCTGATTATTCTTAACTAAATATTCAAAAGCTTTTACGTGCATATAACCTTGGCCTTTGTCGTCATTGGCTCCTCTTGCATAAATGGCCCCATCTCTAATTTCTGGCTCAAAAGGCGGTGTTTTCCATAAATCTAGAGGATCTGCTGGTTGGACATCGTAGTGTGCATATACCAAAATAGTTGGCTTTGCTTTGTCAATAATTTTCTCTGCAAATACTACTGGATGGCCTTTTGTAGGGTATACTTTAGCTGTGTCGCACCCGGCTGCTAGCAGAGCTTCTACATATTTATCGGCAGCTTTTTGCATATCTGCCTTGTGCTCTGCCATAGAACTAACAGATGGAATCCTTAATAACTCAAAAAGTTCTGAAAGAAAACGATCTTTGTTCTCTTGAATGTAATTTTTAATCATAATCTATTTCTATTTTTAATAACTAATATGCCCAGTTTATAATGTATATCTAACTGTTAGTCCAAAATTATCTGGTTTAAAACCTGCATTGGTAATTATTTGCACTTTAGGATTCCAATCAAATGAAAGCACTATAGGTGCATTCATAAATTTATACTCAATACCTGCCATACCATCTATTGCCATTAAAAAGCCACTGCTATCTCCAATATAAATTCCTGCAGAAGCACCTGGACCAGCAAAGAGAGATAGACCATCTACATTTACATCAAAATGGAATTGATAGATACCAGTAACCTTTATCTTCATTTGGTCTTTATCTATAATGTCCAAATCTAAGATACCCTCAATTGCATGAGTAGGCTGTAAAAATTGTTTGTAACTGGCACCAATACTAGACCCTATTCTAAGCCCTATCGCCTTGGTGTAGTCTTGCGCAAAAGCACCGCTTGTAATAATAATAGCAGCTAAAAGTAATAATGTTTTTCTCATAAAAAATATTTAAAATTCAATTTTAGTCTCTAAAAATAGCTTACATCTCTATTTTCTAATAGTGAGAGCAAGCTATTAGCTAAACGGCTAGCTCCAATACGAAATAGCTTCTTATGTAACCATTGGTCACCCAAAATTGTTTGAACAATTGAAAAATATTTAACAACATCTTCTGGAGTAGAGATGCCGCCGGCAGGCTTAAACCCTACTTTGCGGCCAGTTTTATTGAAGTAATCTAAAATTGCAATACACATAACAACCGCAGCCTCTGGAGTTGCAGCAGGTTCGGTTTTTCCTGTAGAAGTTTTAATAAAATGGGCCCCGGCCTCCATTGCCAACATAGAGGCTTTGTAAATTTGTCCCGGCTCATTTATGGAGCCACTCTCTAGAATAACTTTTAAATGGGCAGCGCCAATTGCTTTTTTAATCTCTGATATCTCTCTTGCAGCAAGCTCGTTTTGACCTGCTAAAAAGTGGTTTAGAGCCAACACTACATCTACCTCGTTTGCCCCCTGCTCTACTGCCATCTTACACTCGGCAACCTTAACTTCTAAAAAGCTTTGAGAACTTGGGAAAACACCGCCCACAACAGCAATTTGTACATCTTTATCTTTTAAGTTCTCTCGTACAGTTGATGCAAAATTGGGGTAAACACATATAGCAGCCACCTGAGGATATGCAGGGAAGGTGGTTTTAAAAGAGTTCACCTTATTTGTCATAGAAGTAATCTTTGCAATAGTATCTGTACTGTTTAAAGATGTAAGATCTATACAAGAGAGGCATTTAGCATAAACCTCTGGAGCCATATTTGCCCTCTCTCTCCCAGCCGCTTCGTCTAATATATTATTGATATTTTCCATAAATCTATATTTTATTTCTCTTTAGTATCTATCCAAATAGTAACAGGGCCATCATTCAAAAGAGAAACCTTCATATTTGCTCCAAAAATACCTGTTTGCACCTGCTTGTTTAACCCTCTCTCTAACTCCTCTTTAAACGAATCATACAGAGGGATAGCTATTTGTGGAGGTGCTGCCTTTATGTAAGAGGGCCTATTTCCTTTTTTGGTAGAAGCATGCAGAGTAAATTGACTAACCAGTAAAATATCTCCACCCGTACTTAAAAGTGAGAGATTCATAACACCCTGCCCATCGTCAAATATTCGTAAATTGATTACCTTTTTCACAGCGTACTCAATATCTTTCTCATTGTCACTCTCTTCGAATCCTGCAAAAAGAAGTAACCCATCATCTATCTTTCCCGTTAATACACCATTAGAGATAACAGATGCCTGGGAAACTCTCTGAATTAGTAATCTCATACTCAACCAATTTTAGCCACTAATAGAAATTTTATACCCTTTTGCTCTCAAAGGGCCAGCAATCTCTTCCATCTTCTTTACAGATACTTTTTGCAACCCAGCCAAAGGAGTTTCCCTATCAATTGTATAAATCATTATCTCTCTTGGTTTTACTCTCTCTACAACACCATACCAAGCACTTATCTCTTGAGGAGTAGTATTGTCAATAACCTCACCATCTATCTCGCCTCTTAAAAACATTGTTTGCAACACAAACTTTCCTTTAAATATCTCTAAATCACCTATGAGTTTCTCCAAAGAATAGTTGTACAAAGGCCTGTCAATAAGAGTAACAGTTTTATGGAAGGCCGAGTCAATTTTTATAATAGCATTATCTATTTTTAATAACGCCTGCGCTATAAGAGGTTTGCCAATGCCAGACCCATTAGTTAAAACAGATACCTTAGCCTCTATTGCATATTTATCTCTTAACTCCAAAGCAATCTCTATGATTTCGGGGAAACTTGGATGCAAAGTGGGCTCTCCGTTACCAGAAAAAGTTATTGTATCAATTTTGCCAATTGTAAGATCGTGATCTCTTAACTTTAATATTAAAGCATCTCTCACCTCTTGCACTGTTGGCAATTTCTTATCTTCTTTACCATCTTTATTAAAACCACATTCGCAGTAAACACAATCGAAATTACATAATTTGCCATGTAAAGGTAAAAGATTTACACCCAGTGAAACTCCAAGCCTTCTACTCTTGATAGGGCCAAAAACTATTTCATTAAATAATATTGTAGACATTTATGAACATTTTAAAATCTAAGTTAATAATTCCTCTCTCTTAATACAAACAGCTAAAGAACAAACAGCTAAAGAGAATTATCTATAAGCAATTAACTAAATGTAAATCTATTAGTATTAATACAACGTAAATTAAACCAATCTCACAGATTTGCTCTGCTCTGTAAGCTGCATCTTTTGCCAATCTATGTTATCTATTAAAACCACTCCTGGCTTTTTCCCTTTTTCAAAGGAGCCCAGAGTATCATTTTTTCCAAGGAATTTTGCTCCATTGTATGAACTCCACTCCAAAATATCTTTTAACTCTATAGTAGGAAAGTATTTATGAATACATTTTATCTCCTCTACCATAGATAAGAGATCATTAGAAGAGAGAGAGTCTGTACCCAAAGTTATTGAAACCTGCTCTCTCATTAATAGACTCAAAGGAGGTAAAGTATTATGAATAAACAAATTAGACAAAGGACAAATTGCCCAATATAAATTTTCTATTGCCTTTTTTGCCGCCTTTACACTCTTTTCGTTGGTAAAAGTATTATGAACTAAAAGTATCTTTTGCTCCTTAACCCCTCCAACACTTGCAAGCCTCTCTAAAAAGTAGAGTAAAGCAGGAGTCCCTTTTATAGGTGGCGTGCTCAAAGAGCGACTCTTGTAACTTTGTGCCAAAGGGCCTGCACCATGCATAATAAGCTCCTCTTCTTCCCAGCTCTCTTGGTTATGATAAGAGAGCCACCCCGCCTCTAAAGCTTTGGCACTAGATTGCTCTAACAGCTGTGGACTCATAGTATAACAGGAGTGTGGTGTAGGAGCAGCATCTATCCCATAGCTAGCTGCAACAGCCGCCAAAGCATTTACCCCCTCCATTATTTCTAATGCATCTGCAGGCTCAGAACCAAACACCTCAAGAAAAGTTCTACTATAAATTTTTGAGCGAGACTTGGTCTCAAAACTCTCTGCACAGTTGCTAATATCTGCCATTGCACTTACACCAGCGCTATAAAGCTGCAACATCTCTCTCTCTAAAGCAGCAACTCGCTCCTCTTTTGAAACACTCTCTCTAAGCATATTTATCTGCTTAATAAAACCAGCCATTCCAGACCCTCTTTGGAATGCCCCCTGTAAATGAGAAAGCTCTATATGGCAATGAGAATTCACAAACCCAGGAACAAGAATCCCATTATAAAACTCAGTGCTCTCTTCTTCCTCTTCCAGCTCTCTTACATCTAGTACCTCTCCACTATCATTCAGGATAACAAGCCCTTTCGAGATAGGCTTTATGGAATTTAAGGGGAACAGGTACTGTGCGGCTATTTTTCTCATCTATAATAGTGAATTTTAAAGTTGTAGTATCTTTTTTAAAATTGTTTTGCCACCAAATATCCATTTGAGGAGTTTCATACAAATTTCTTATAGAATCACTATATGAAAAGCTCCAACGAGGGAAAACCAAAGGCTCCATCACCCATCTCAAGGCTCTCTCATGTGGCAACAACATCATAACAGAATCTCTATTTTCTATAAGTTTTTGGTATAATGCCGAAATTGAATCTAACCTCTCTGTTCTTCTAATAATATTAGTTACAGTATTATATTCCTCTGCAATAATATCTTTTGCACCAGAATAGATAGATTTTAACTTTGATGGTCTAGAGAGATAGTGCTCTATTGTGTTAACAAAGTTTTTAGATGAATAACCATAGTTACTAAAAATGGCCTCATAAACCTTTGTTGTATCAGACCCTAGCACCATCATATATTCAGAACTAACATAACGATCTGCTCTATATATATCGGCAATAATTTGAGACATCTCCTCTTGTGGGATTAAGTTACCCGTACAAGAAGAGGTATACAACAAAATGATTATTAATATTGATTTTAAATAGTTCATGGTTATCTCTAATAGCTTACAAAGTTAATTTATTATTGCTATTTTTGCCCAAAAAAATGAGAAGAGTACTTATTATCGGAGCAGGCGGGAGAGAACATGCAATAGCGTGGAAAATTTCTAAGAGTAAATTGCTTGGGAAACTTTTTTGTGCGCCCGGCAACCCAGGCACTTCACAAATTGCTCAAAACCTAGCTATAGATATAAAAGACTTTCAAGCAATAAAACAATCGATACTAGAGAATAAAATAGATTTGGTTGTAGTGGGGCCCGAAGAGCCTCTGGTAAATGGGCTCCAAGATTTTCTCCTTAAAGAGAACCAACTAAAAAATCTGATTTTTATAGGGCCCAACTCTCGCGGAGCAATGCTCGAAGGGAGTAAAAATTTTGCAAAATCTTTTATGATAAAACATAATATCCCAACAGCTAAATACAACTCTTTCGATCTAAACTCTATCCAAGAAGGATACAACTATTTAGAAACTACTGACTCGCCCTATGTACTTAAGGCCGATGGACTTGCAGCTGGGAAAGGGGTTCTTATTATAGATGATTTAGAAGAGGCCAAAAAAGAACTTTCTCAAATGCTTAATGGCAAATTCGGAGAAGCTGGCAATAGGGTGGTAATAGAAGAGCATCTCAATGGTATAGAGCTATCTGCATTTGTTCTAATAGACAGAGACAACTATATGATTTTACCAGAAGCAAAAGATTATAAAAGAGTAGGAGAAGGAGATATTGGGCTAAACACAGGTGGCATGGGAGCAGTATCGCCAGTACCATTTGCAAACCCTGCCTTTATGAAAAAGGTAGAAGAGAGAGTTATAGTCCCAACAATAAAAGGGTTGAAAAAAGAGAATATAGATTATACAGGCTTCCTTTTTATTGGGCTAATGAATTGCAATGGGAACCCGTATG